>CAJADV010000412.1 GCA_903938575.1 uncultured Gammaproteobacteria bacterium | reverse complement strand
TGTGTGCTCCTCAGGTCGGCTGCGTCTGCAGCGCCCGCTCGGGTGCTACGGGGGAGACGGTCTTCCAGGTGTTCCAGCCCATCACCAGCATGCCGACGAAGAACAGCCCGCCACCCAGCAGCCGCACGACGTAGCCGGGGTAGCTCGCCTGCACGGACTCGACGAAACTGTAGGTGAGCGTGCCGTCGCTGTTGTAGGCGCGCCACATCAGCCCCTGCATGATGCCGTTCACCCACATCGAGGCGATGTAGAGCACGGTGCCAATGGTGGAGAGCCAGAAGTGCAGATTGATGGCCGGCACGCTGAACATCTGGCGACGGTTCCAGAGCACGGGAATCAGGTGGTACATGGCGCCTATCGAGACCATCGCGACCCAACCAAGCGCACCCGAATGCACATGGCCGATGGTCCAGTCGGTGTTGTGCGACAGGGCGTTGACGGTCTTGATGGACATCATCGGGCCCTCGAAGGTCGACATGCCGTAGAAGGACAGCGAGACGACGAGGAAGCGCAGCGTCGGATCCGAACGCAGTTTGTGCCAGGCACCCGAGAGGGTCATGATCCCGTTGATCATCCCCCCCCAGCTCGGCGCCAGCAGCACCAGCGACATCACCATGCCGAGGCTCTGTGCCCAGTCGGGCAGGGCCGAATAATGCAGGTGGTGGGGCCCCGCCCACATGTACACCGCGATCAACGCCCAGAAGTGCACGATGGAGAGCCGGTATGAATACACCGGACGCTCGGCCTGCTTGGGCACGAAGTAATACATGATCCCCAGGAAGCCCGCGGTGAGGAAAAACCCCACCGCGTTGTGGCCATACCACCACTGCACCATCGCATCGATGGCGCCGCCGTAAAGCGAATAGGATTTGGTGAGCGATACCGGCACCGCAAGGCTGTTCACGATGTGCAGCACGGCCACCGTGATGATGAAGGCACCGAAGAACCAGTTGGCCACATAGATGTGCGAAGTGCGGCGTTTCATGATCGTGCCGAAAAAGAGCAGGGCATAGGACACCCACACAATCGCTATCAGGATGTCGATGGGCCATTCGAGTTCGGCGTACTCCTTGCCGCTGGTGTAGCCGAGCGGCAGCGATGCCGCCGCGAGCACGATCACCAGTTGCCAGCCCCAGAACACGAAGGCCGCAAGCGTGTCGGAGATCAAGCGCGCCTGGCAGGTGCGCTGCACCACGTAGAGCGAGCAGGCGAAGAGCGCGCAGCCGCCGAAGGCGAAGATGACGGCGTTGGTGTGCAGGGGCCGCAGGCGTCCGAAGTGGAGGTGCAGGTCGCCGATACTTACATTCAGCGCGGGGAAAGCGAGTTGGGCGGCGATCAGCACGCCGACCAGCATGCCGACAATGCCCCACACCACCGTCATGATCGTGAACTGGCGGACCACCGTGTAGTTGTAGACCGGGTGGTCCGTGGTGGTGTTTGCGCCCATGGTTCGCCCCTGCATGCGTGGCCGTTCGGCCAGACGGCCTCGGGCATTTTCTCGGTCCTCGCTTGCGGCGACAATGACCTGAGTCAAGTTCGGTGTTCAGGAAAGGCTTTCGCGGGGTAGTGGTACATGATGCAGGGCGTCATTCTGGATGCAGACAGCCTCTCACCCGCCGACCTGGACCTCGGCGGTCTCCTCGCGCTGCTCCCGCGCTGGCGCGTGCACGGCTCCACACCGGCGGCGTCGGTAGTCGAGCGCATCGAGGGCGCCGCCGTCGTGCTGAGCAACAAGGTGGGGCTGGATCGCGCCGCCTTTGCCGCGTCCCCGGGCCTGCGGCTGGTGGTCGTGATGGCCACGGGCACGAACAACGTGGATCTCGAGGCGGCCCGGGAGCATGGTGTGGCGGTCTGCAATGTGCGCGGTTATGCGGTTGACTCGGTCGCCGAGCACACCCTGGCCCTGATGCTGGCGCTAAGCCGCAGTCTGCTGCCTTACCGGGAGGATGTGTTGGACGGCGCCTGGAGTCGCAGCCCTTTCTTCTGCTTGCATGGGCACCCCATCCGTGAACTCGCCGGGCTGCGCCTTGGTATCGTTGGTTGTGGTCAATTGGGCAGCGCGGTGGCGCGACGCAGTGCCGCATTCGGCATGGATGTGGTCGCTGCAGCCTTACCCGGGCGTGAGCCCACAGGAACAGACTGGCCGAGGCTTCCGCTCGATGAGCTGTTGGCAAGCTCCGCCGTACTCAGCCTGCACTGCCCGCTCACTCCCGAAACCCGAGCGTTGATTGGCGCTCGCGAGATTGCCTTGTTGCCGCGTGGTGCCTTGCTGGTGAACACGGCGCGAGGCGGGCTGGTCGACGAGAAGGCCTTGCTGGATGCGCTGCGATCCGGGCATTTGGGCGGTGCCGCGCTCGATACGCTGGAGGAGGAGCCCCCGCATGCGGATGCGCCTCTGTTGCGTGCTGCGCGGGAGATGGGAAATCTGCTGCTAACGCCGCACGTTGCGTGGGCGGGCCGTGCGGCCCGCCAGCGCCTCGTGGATCAGATGGTGGAGATCATTGCCGCCTTCCATGGCGGCCAGTCGGTCAATCGAGTGGTCTGAGTGCTCAGTACTCGTAGTTGAAGTCTACGCCCCAGGTCCTCCCCTCCCCGAAGGGTGCCACGAGGGGCGACCAGGGGAAGCTCTCGATACCGTCCAGAAGGTACTCTTCGTCTCCCAGGTTCTTGCCCCATAAGGCGATGGAAGCCGTGCCGTGTCCCATGCTGAGCTCGCCCAGGCTGAGGCGGGCGTTCCACAGGTCGTAGCCGGGGATGTTGAAGCCGCGCTGGACAAAGGACACGAACTCCGCCTCGTCAACTTTGGAGTAGTTGACGTTCAGCATGAGCTCGCCCAGACCGAAGGAGGGGAAGGTGTAGTCCAGGTCCGCGGTGAAGGAGTTGTCGGGAGCTCCTGGCAGGACGGCAGGGTTCTTCTCGATCTCAGGCGTTTGCGGGTTGTCCACGTCATCGACCGAGGTGTCGAGGTAGCCGTAGCCCAATGTCAGCTTGAGGCTGTCGGTGATGAGCGTGGTGAGGTCGATTTCCGCGCCCTTGATCTTGGCCGCGCCCGCGTTGTACAGCGCCACGTTGGTGGGGTCGTTCAACACCGCGAAAGACAACTGGATGTCCTGGTAATCGGAGCTGAACACGGCAGCGTTCAGACGTACCCGGTCATCGAGGAACTGTGCCTTGATGCCTACCTCGATGGTCTCGACCGTTTCCTCGCTGAGCGGAAGCGAGGCGGCATAGTCGCTGGTGGCGCGAATGTTGAAGCCGCCGGTCTTGTAGCCCTGGGTGAACTTGGCATAGACGTTCACATCATCGTTGATGTCGTAAGCGGCGGTGACGTCGATGCTGTGGTTGTCCCAGGAATCATCCACGTCCGACGTAAAGTACTCAAAGCCCCCCGAGCTGGAGCTCGACTTGACCGCACGATCGTCCTTGCTGTAGCGCAGCCCGAGGGTGAGGTGCAATTGCTGCATCGCAGCCGGCGTCCACACGAAATGGCCGTAGAAGGCGCTGGCTTCGTTTTCGGCCGAGCTGACGCGGTGCGGCAGTTCAATCTCGAGCAATTGGTCGTAGATGGGCGGGAAGGGCGGCAAAAAGCCGAGCGGCAGGGTGATGTAGTCGACGCTGTCCTCGTCGCCCTTTTCCTTGAAGTAGTAGGCGCCCACCACGTAGTCGACGGCGCCATCAAGAAACTTGCCCAGCACCTGCAATTCCTGCGAGAACTGGTCCTGCTGGTTGTCGAAGGGAGCGTTGGCGTACAGGCGGGTCGTGACGCGGTTGGCGCTGTAATCCTGATAGATGCTCTGGTCGAGCTCGCGGTAACCGGTGATCGATTTGATCTGGGTGTTTTCGCTGATGTCCCACGCGACGGTCAGCGCATGGCCCTTGATCTTGACGTTGCTTTCCTGGACCGGTGTGCTGGGGCGCACATCGTCAAGGCGATCGTTCTGGTACGGCACCTGGCTGAATCCGAACAGCGGCGCCTCGAGGGTCTGGTAATAGATGGTGCCGGAGTCAGCGTCCGTCATATCGTAGGCGTAGTCGACGTTGACGTCGTCGGTGGGTTGCCAGTTGAGGGCCACGCGGGAGGCGAAGCTGTCGTTATCACCGAAGTTCGGGCCGGAGCCCTGGTTGGTGACCCAGCCGTCTTTCTTCGATTTGAGCATGCTCACTTTGGCAGCCAGGCCGCCGACACGCGGGGTATCCAGCTCGACCCGGCCACGCCCGTAACTGCTGTCGCCCGCGCTCAGGCCACCCTTGAAGCCGAATTCTCCCGTCGGCTTGGCGGTGACCATATTGATGGCGCCGCCGATCGTGTTCCGACCGTACAGGCTCCCCTGCGGCCCGCGCAGCACCTCGATGCGCTCCAGGCTCGCCACCTCGCTCCCGAGACCGATGGAGCGTGCCACGTAGACACCGTCGATGTAGACGCCGACGCTGGGGTCGGTGGACATCCCCACATCGTTGTTGCCCACACCCCGCATGTAGGTCCGCAGCGAGGCCTGGCTGTTGGGGAACTGGCGCATGTAGAGGTTGGGGACACTGTGCTGGATATCGCCCAGATCATCGATGCCGAATTTCTCGAGGTCCGCGCCGCCGAAGGCGAGCACGGAGATCGGGGTGTCCTGCAGTGAGGTCTCGCGCCGTTCGGCGGTAACGATGATCTCCTCAAGGCCCTGCGCCCCCGAGGCGTTTTCCTGCGCCTGGGACCACGAAGCCACCGTCGCGCCGATTGCGACGGTAAGCAGTGAACGTGCGAAACAGCCGGGCTTCAACTTCATTAGGACCTCCAAGTGGAATATTTTTTTTCACCGAGTGCAAAAACATTGCATTCGAAATGCATTCTGGATCGGTGGGTTAGATTTTACAAGCTGCGGCCCAAGCCCTCCCGTTGCCTGGCGAGGGCCTCCCGTGCGCCCTCAAGTTCCGCCAGCCTTGCCCGCTCGCGGGCAACCACCTCGGGCGGAGCCTTGTCGACGAAGCCGGTATTGCCCAGCCGGCCAGCGAGCTTTTCGATCTCCTTGACGAGTTTTTCTTCCTCGCGTTCCAGCCGTGCACGCTCGGCATCGAAGTCGATCAGGCCGGCCAGTGGCACCAGCAGTTCGGTCTGTCCGATGACCTGCGTGGCCGAGGCCGGCGCCTCGGCGCCATCGAGGAAGGCGACGGATTCCAGCTTCGCCATCGTGGTGAGCAGCAGTTCGTGCGCCGCCACGCAGCGGCGCTCCATGGGGCCCGCGTTACGCAGCAGCAGCTCGAGTTTTTTGCCGGGAGCTATACCCAGTTCGCCGCGGACATTGCGCACGGCAATGATGGCTTGTTGCAGCCATGCCACGTCCGCCTCGGCGGCCGTATCGATCCGGGCGGCATCGCTGCGCGGGAATGCCGCCAGCCTCACGGTCTCGCCGCCTACGCCGGCCAGCGGCGCGATGCGCTGCCAGATCTCCTCGGTGAGAAACGGTATGAAGGGATGCGCGAGGCGCATCAGCGTCTCCAGCACCGTGAGCAGGGTGGCCCTGGTGTCGTTGGCGCTGTGATCGTCGCGCGCCAGGAGCGGCTTGCTGAACTCCAGGTACCAGTCGCAGTAGTCGTGCCAGGCGAACTCGTAAATCGCCTGCACGGCCAGATCGAAGCGGTAGGTCGCGAGCGCGCGGTGAACCTCGGCGGTGGCGTGCTGGAGCCGCGAGAGAATCCAGCGGTCGGCAACAGATCCGCCAGCCAGAGTGCTCGTGCAGGTCTTGCCCTCGGTCTGCATCAAGACGTAGCGCGTGGCGTTCCACAGCTTGTTGCAGAAGTTCCGGTAGCCGTCCAGGCGCCCCATGTCGAACTTGATGTCGCGTCCGGTCGAGGCCAGTGCGCAGAGCGTGAAGCGCAGTGCGTCGGTGCCATGTGCCGCAATCCCCTGCGGGTATTCCTTGCGGGTGGCGGCGGCGATCTTCTGCGCGAGCTGCGGCTGCATCATGCCGGCGGTACGCTTGGCCACGAGTTCGTCGCTGCCGATGCCGTCGATCAGATCGATGGGATCGATCACGTTGCCTTTTGACTTCGACATCTTCTGGCCGTGCTCGTCGCGGATCAGCCCCGTGACGTAGACGGTGCGGAAAGGCACTTCGTCCATGAACTTCAGGGTCATCATCGCCATCCGCGCGACCCAGAAAAAGATGATGTCAAAGCCCGTGACGAGGACGTCGGTGGGGTGGAAGCGCGCCAGTTCGGGCGTGTTTTTGGGCCAGCCCAAGGTCGAGAACGTCCACAGCGCGGAGGAAAACCACGTGTCCAGCACGTCCTCGTCCTGGCGCAGCGCTCGGTCCCCGAGGGCGTGGCGCTCGCGCACCTCGGCCTCGCTACGGCCGACGAAGACATTGCCGGTATCGTCGTACCACGCCGGGATCTGATGGCCCCACCAGAGCTGGCGCGATATGCACCAGTCCTGGATGTCGCGCATCCAGGCGAAATAGGTGTTTTCCCACTGCTTGGGCACGAACTCGATACGCCCTTCCATGACGGCGCGGATGGCGGGCTCCGCGAGTGGCTGGGCGCGCACGAACCACTGGTCCGTGAGGTAGGGCTCCACGATCACGCCGCTGCGGTCGCCACGCGGCACCTTCAGTTTGTGCTTTTCAATGCGATCGACGAGTCCCGCGGCCTGCAGGTCCGCGACCACGCGTTGCCGCGCCTCGAAGCGTTCGAGGCCGCGGTAGGGTTCGGGTACGGCATCGTTCAGGAATGCATCCGGGGTGAGGATGTTGATCATCGGCAGGTGATGCCGTTGCCCGATCGCGTAGTCGTTGAAGTCGTGCGCGGGTGTGATCTTCACGCAGCCGGTGCCAAATGCAGGGTCGACGTAGGTGTCGGCGATCACGGGAATCTCCCGCTCCGCGAGCGGAAGCCGCAGATGCTTGCCCACGAGGTGCCGGTAGCGTTCGTCCTCGGGGTGGACCGCCACGGCCACGTCCCCGAGCATGGTCTCGGGCCGAGTGGTCGCCACTACGAGGTAGCCACTGCCATCGACCAGCGGGTAGCGCAGGTGCCAGAGATGGCCGTCTTCCTCCTCCTGCACAACCTCGAGATCCGAAATTGCCGTGTGCAGCTTGGGGTCCCAGTTGACCAGCCGCTTGCCGCGGTAGAGCAGACCCTCGTCGTGGAGCCGCACGAACACCTCGCGCACGGCCTCCGAGAGTTCGGGGTCCATCGTGAAGCGCTCGCGTGACCAGTCGACCGAATTGCCCAGCCGTCGCTGCTGGCGCGTGATGGTGCCGCCGGAGAGCTCTTTCCATTGCCAGACGCGTTCGAGGAAGGCCTCGCGCCCGAGGCGGTGGCGGTCGGTGCCCTCCGCGGCCAGCAGACGTTCTACGACCATTTGCGTGGCGATCCCGGCGTGGTCGGTGCCGCCCTGCCAGAGGGTGTCGCGGCCGCACATCCGGTGGTAGCGGATCAGCGCGTCCATGATGGTCTGCTGGAAGGCGTGCCCCATGTGCAGGCTGCCCGTGACATTGGGCGGCGGGATCACGATGCAGTAAGGCTCACCCTCGCCGGAGGGCTGGAAGTAGCCGCGGCTCTCCCACGTCTCGTACCAGCGCGCCTCGATGTCCTCGGGCCTGTAGGTCTTGTCCATGGATTCCTGTGCCTTCAGGCAAAACCCGGAGGATATAGTCGGTGATCGGACAGCGGCAACCGTGCCGGTTGCGTTGTGTCATTGAGGCAGGGTTTTACCCGTCGAGCAGGGACTGCAGGCGCCGCTCGAGCCGCTCGCGTAGCTGCGCCTCGAGGATCGGCAGGCATTCGTCCAGCAGTTCATCCAACAAGTTGCCTGCCTCCGTCGCAAGGGCGGCGCGCTGGTCGGCGGAGAGCTGCTGCAGGCGCTGCAGCGCGGCTGGCTGCGCCACTGCAGATCTGGTCTCGATCACGTCGAGAAGCACCGGTATGCGAGGGTTTGCCGCGTCGCGGCCCTCAGTGCTCACCGCCGCCTCGCAGGTGCTGCATGTCGTGGTGCGTGAGCTCGTAGCCGCGGTCCTTGTAGAAGGCCCAGCGGCGACGGCTTTCGGTGCGTGCCGCTGCTTCGTTCAGGACGACCTCTGCAACGCGGTCGAAGCGGGCGAAGAACGAGGGTATCGCCCCGCCAAGATTGAGCAGCACCTCGTGGTGCTCGCCCGGATCCTCGCCGGTGCCGATCACCACCGGGCACCCCGGTCGCGGCGGCGCGCCGAGCGCGAGTTCGTGGGGCACGAAGCTGGCATCGCGGAATTGCCACAGCATCTCGTCGAGCAGGCGTGCCTGTGCGTCATCGGCGCCATGGAGATACACGCTGTTGCCGGCGAGCCAGGCCTTTTCCGCCAAGCGGCAGGCAAAGCTCAGCGCGCCGTGCGGCTCGGCGACGGGCAGGATGTAGAAGTCGATCCGTGTCATGCGCGACCGCTAAGGCTCAGGCCTGCGCGAGCAGGTAACGAACCAGCAGTCCCACCGGGCGACCGGTGGCGCCCTTGGCGGGCCCCTGATCCCAGGCGGTGCCGGCGATATCGAGGTGTGCCCACTTCTCGCCGGTCGCGAAACGCGACAGGAAGCAGGCCGCGATGACGCTGCCTCCGTTCGGCCCGCCGATATTCGCCACGTCCGCGAAGTTGCTTTTCAGGTGCTCCTGGTAATCGTCCCACAGTGGCATCTGCCAGGCGCGGTCGTGCGCGTCTTGCCCCGCTGCGAGCAGTTCGGCTGCCAGGGCGTCGTCGTTGCTGAAAAGGCCGGTGGCGTGTTTTCCCAGCGCCACCACACAAGCGCCCGTCAGTGTGGCAATGTCGACGATGGTGCGGGGCTTGAAGCGCTTCACGTAAGTGATTGCATCGCAGAGAATCAGGCGCCCTTCGGCGTCGGTGTTCAGGATCTCGATGGTGATGCCGGCCATGCTTTTCACCACGTCGCCCGGACGGGTGGCGCTGCCGCTCGGCATGTTCTCGCAGGCGGCTATCACTGCCACCACGTTCAGCTTCGGTCCGGTTTCGGCAAGTGCCTGCATGGTGCCCAACACCGAAGCCGCACCGCACATGTCGAATTTCATTTCATCCATGCCGGGGCCGGGCTTCAGGCTGATGCCGCCCGAGTCGAAGGTGACGCCCTTGCCGACCAGCGCGAAGGGCTGTTCCTCCCTGGCCGCACCGCGGTACTCCAGCACGATCAGTCGCGCCGGCTCCTGTGCGCCGGCGGTGACGCTGAGCAGCGAGTGCATGCCGAGGGCGAGCATCTGCTTTTCATCGAGCACGCGGCAACGCAGCTTGGGGTAACGCCGGGCGAGGGCGCGGGCTTGTTCAGCCAGGTGCCGGGGTGTGCAGATATTGGGTGGGGTGTTGCCCAGTTCCCGAGCGAGATTCATGCCCCGCCCGATCGCGCCGCCTTCGGCGAGTACCGCCGCGAGAGTGCGCGAGGGCTTGCCGGAGCGTGCGACTGCGAGGCGGACGAGGCGTGCGGCCGGTTCGGGTTTGGACAGGGTGCGGACGTAGCGGTAGCTGCCGGTCACCGCCAGTGTGCCCGCCTGTCGGACCAGCCAGGCCTCTTCACGGTTCTTGACCTGGACCCCGTCGATCAGCAGTACGGCATCGACGGTGCCGGTGGAGCGACTGAGCGCCAGCGCGGCGGACACGGACTTGCGCCAGCCCCCGGCATCGAGTGCCCCGGACTTGCCAACGCCCATCAGCACCACGCGCGCCGCGGCCAGTCCCGGCAGGGCATGCGCCAGCAGGGTGCGTCCTGCGGCGCCGCTGAAATGCTCGGCGGCGATCAGCTTGCTCAGTCGCAGTCCGCAGGCACGGTCGACAACCGCCGCGCCCCCCTGCAGCGCGCCACCCTCGGTGACGGGCAATATCAGGCAGCCGGTGCGAAGTGCGGCAGGGTCCTTGATGGTTTTCAGGGAAAGTTGCATGGGATCTCCGGCGAAGGCCTGGCGGGTGACGGGACGAGAGCTCGGCATTATAAGGCCCGGCGCTCAGGGCTTGGGGAGCACGATTACCCGGGTGCCCGTCCAGCGATCGTGCCAGGCGCGACGCCGTGGATCGAGAAGTATCCACCAATAGCCTGCGCCCAGGCATATAAGTGACAACAGCGCGAGGGCGAGCCTGCAGAGCCCGGTACGCCAGCCGATCAGCTCACCCGTTTCGGTTTCGAGTTTCAGACGCCAGCTCTGCATGCCGAGTGTCTGGCCCGAGTGCGACCAGAACCACACAAAGAACAGTGTCATCGCTGCGAAGAGGGGCAGTTGCAGTAGCGGGCCCGTGGCCGCGCGGCCTCCTGCTGCCTGCAATTGCTCGGCGCCGTTCAGCCACACCCTGAGCCCGATCACCGCAGCAGTGACGCTCCAGCCCACCGCGAAGACCAGCAGGCTGTCGTAGAACATGGCGCCCACCCTGCGCGCGAGTCCGGCGCGCTGCGGGTAGTTCGTCTCTGGTGCGGTGATCGGCATACGGGTATGGTTCGTCGCGTTCAGGTGGCGCGGGGCTCGCGGGGCGCGGCGCGGGAAAGCCCGCAAGTTACCAAAAGGTAAGCGCGCAGCAAAGACGTGTTAAACAGCGGGGCACCAGACTGCGCGCGCCATTCGTGGAGGCCGCAGGGTGCAGTTCAAGTCGGTGATGCGACGTTCTCAGGGGTCGGGCGGAATGCGCGTTCTGGTGATCGAGGATGATTCCAGCGTGCTGGATTACATCGGCAAGGGGCTGCGCGAGAGCGGCTTTGTGGTGGACCAGTCCTCTGACGGCAAGGACGGGCTCTTCAAAGCGAGCGCCGGGGCTTATGAC
>CAJADV010000411.1 GCA_903938575.1 uncultured Gammaproteobacteria bacterium | reverse complement strand
TGCGGTGGCATTGCCGCGCATTGCCATGCGGGCTGCGGGCACCGACACACCGCGTCTTCCTACGCTGCGGTGGTAGCACTCCCAGTAGCGCGGCGTGGCATCGGCCTGTTCCGGGTCCACCACCAGCACATCGGTGCCGATCGCGAGTTTCATGCTGAGGCGGGCCATCTGCTCGCGGATCTCGGATTCGCGGCCGATCAGGATCGGTTGCGCGACGCCCTCGTCGACCACCGATTGCACGGCGAGCAGCACGTCCTCGTTCTCGCCTTCGGCAAAGGCGATGCGGGTGCGGTGCTTGCGGGCAACGTCGATGAAGGGCTGCATGAAGAGCCCCGAGCGGTTCACGAACTCGCTCAACTTCAGGCGGTAGGCCTCGAGGTCTGCCACCGGGCGCGTGGCCACGCCGCTTGCCATCGCGGCCTTCACCACGGCGAGCGGCACGTCCACGATCAGGCGCGGATCAAAGGGCTTGGGAATCAGGTACTGCCGTCCGAATATCAGCGTCTCGCCGGCATAGGCCTGGGCGACCTCGCTGGGGACTTCCTTCTCGGCGAGTCCCGCGATGGCCTCGACACAGGCCGCTTTCATCTCGTCGTTGATGATCGTCGCGCCACAGTCGAGCGCACCACGGAAGATGAACGGGAAGCAGAGGACGTTGTTTACCTGATTGGGATAATCGGAGCGGCCCGTGGCGAGGATCGCGTCGGGGCGCACCGCTAGCGCTTCTTCGGGCATGATCTCAGGCGTCGGGTTGGCCATCGCGAGGATCAGCGGGTCGCGGGCCATTTTCTTCACAGACTCGGCCTTCAGCACGCCCGGGCCCGACAGCCCCATGAAGATGTCGGCGCCGTCCATCGCCTCGTCGAGCGTGCGCAGCGTGGTGTCGCGCGCGTACTTGAGCTTCCAGGGATTCATGCCCTCGCTGCGGCCTGCGTAAACCACGCCGGAGCGGTCGACCAGGGTGACGTTGCCGGGCTGCAAGCCCATCGTGACCAGCAGGTCGACGCAGGCGATGCTGGCAGCACCGCTGCCCGAGACCACCATCTTCACCTCGTCCATGCGCTTGCCGACGATGCGCAGGCCGTTGAAGATCGCCGCACCCGCCACGATGGCGGTGCCGTGCTGGTCGTCGTGGAATACCGGGATCTTCATCCGCTCGCGGAGTTTCTGCTCCACGATGAAGCACTCCGGCGCCTTGATGTCCTCGAGGTTGATGCCGCCGAAGGTCGGCTCCAGCGAGGCGATGATATCGACCAGCTTGTCGGTGTCTTTTTCGTCGATCTCGATATCGAAGACGTCGATGTTGGCGAATTTCTTGAACAGGACGGCCTTGCCTTCCATCACTGGCTTGCCTGCCAGAGGCCCGATGTCGCCCAGACCGAGCACCGCCGTGCCGTTGGTTACCACCGCAACCAGATTGCCGCGCGAGGTGACTGCAGCGGCGGCGTTGGGGTCTTGCACGATCAGTTCGCAGGCGTAGGCCACGCCCGGCGAGTAGGCAAGTGCGAGGTCGCGCTTGTTGGCCAGCGGCTTGGTGGGCTGGATGGCCAGTTTCCCGGGAGTGGGCTCCATGTGGTAACGGATCGCGCTCTCGCGCAGGGAATCGTCCATGGGGCTCGTGCTCCGGTGATGACCGTTGCGCAGCGCCCGGTGCAGGCGCCGCGAGAAGTGAGCGAGTATACGGAAACGGTGTCGGGCAAGACCATGTCGGCGCACACCGGCGTGGGCCGGTAGTCGGCCGGGGTGGATTGGCGCGGTGCATTCAGCCGTACCATGGGCGATCGGTTTAAAAGCGCTAGGGCAGGGGGTTTGCCGTGCGAACGAGGCTGCTGGTTGTGTCTTTTCTGGTGTTGTCTGCAGGCGTGGTGATGGCGGGCCCGGAGCCTGTCGCGCCGGCCGATCTTGTGCTGCTTCACGCGCGCATCGCCACCTTGGACCCGTCCCGTCCTGAGGCCACCGCACTCGCGGTGCGGGGTGATCGCATCGTAGCGGTGGGTTCAGACCCGGATATCGCGGTCTTTCAGGGGGCAAGCACACGCGTGATCGATGCAGCGGGTCGGCGCGTGGTACCCGGATTCATCGAGGGCCACGGGCATTTCATGGCGCTGGGCGAGCAGTTGAGCGTGCTCGACCTCCGAGGCATCGCCAGTTGGGAGGCGGTGGTTGGCACCGTGCGCAAGGCAGTAGCCAGCGCAAAACCCGGCGCCTGGATCCAGGGCGCGGGTTGGCATCAGGAGAAATGGGCCAGTGTCCCGGTGGACGCTGTTGGCGGAGTGCCCACAAACGCGGCCCTGAACGCTGCAGCGCCCGACAATCCCGTGTTGCTGGGCCATGGCAGTGGCCATGGTGTGCTGGTCAATGATGTGGCACTGGCGTTGGCCGGAATCGATGCGGGAACCCCCGATCCTGCCGGCGGCGACATCGTCCGCGATGCGCGCGGCAAGGCCACGGGCTGGATGGTGGATACCGCCGCAGACCTCGTCACCGCGGCGATGCAGCGCGCGCTCGCGGCGCGCAGCGCAGCCGAGCAGCGCGCGGAACTGGTCGATCGCGTGCGGCTCGCGGGGCAGGAGGCACTCTCCAAGGGGGTCACGAGTTTCAATGACGCCGGCACGCCCTTCGCCACCATCGATGTGTTCCGTGAACTCGCCGATGCGGGAGAGTTGCCGCTGCGCCTGTATGTGATGGTCGGACTCGAAACTAACGCGGTGATGGAGAAGAACCTCGCCCGCTACCGGATGGTCGGCCACGCCGGCAATTTCCTCACCGTGCGTGCCATCAAGCGCATGGTCGATGGCGCGCTGGGTTCGCACAGCGCCTGGCTGCTGGAGCCCTATGCGGACGACCCCTCCAGCTCGGGGTTCATGGTGGAGCCGCCGGCCGTTATCGCCCGGACAGCGGAACTGGCGATCGCCAACGGGTATCAACTTGCTACCCATGCCATCGGCGATCGCGCCAACCGCGAGATCCTCGATATCTACGAGCATGCGCTGAAGCAGGTGCCGGACGGCAAGGCGCTGCGCTGGCGGATCGAGCACGCGCAGCATCTGCACCCGGATGATGTGCCGCGCTTCGCGACGCTTGGCGTGATCGCCTCGATGCAGGGAGTTCACGCCACCGCCGATG
>CAJADV010000410.1 GCA_903938575.1 uncultured Gammaproteobacteria bacterium | reverse complement strand
TGCGCAGGGTGTTCAGGCGGATGTTGGTGTTCGCAGTCCAGCGAGCGTCGCCGAAATTGCCGGCGTCATCGGATACCGACCGCGAGTTGTAGGTGCGCAGAAACTGGTAGTCGTCTCCCCGGCTCGGCAGGAAGGTATCCTGATGACGGTAGATCAGGTTCCCGTTCGCCACGTTGACGAACAGCGCATCGCCCTTATCCGTGGTTGCCGTGCTGGTCTGGTCGTTGCGCCCGAGGAGCGGCTGCGAGCTGTCGAGCAGGCCCGTGGGGGCGCCGCCGATAAGGATGGTCATGGGATATCGCCTTGAAAGTGGCATCAAGGAAAGGCGGACGGACCGGGGTCCGGCCGAGGAGAGGCGGTCAATCCGTGCGACCACCTACCTGGACAGTAGCACCCTGAAGCGCCAATGACGTTGCCCCAAGGGGCAATCTGATACGGAAAAACCCGAAAAAGAGTGCACGGATGCAGGCGAGTCAGCTCCGCGCCAGCTAGCTCCGCGCAGCCAGATCCGCGGGATCGGACGGCGCCGGTGCTGGCCACGGCAGGCTGCGCGTCTGGCGCAGGATCGGCTGATGCCACGCGAACACGCAGAGCAGCAGCGCGCACAGACCGGAAAAGAGCAGGGTGAACCGCAGCCCCGCATGCTCCGCGATCCAGCCGCCGAGCAGCGCGCCGGGTACCGCCGGAATGAGGATCAGCCAGCGCACCGTGGTGGTCATGCGCCCAAGAAAATGCGCCGGCGTGACCGCCTGGCGCAGCGGAATGAATGTCACGAACAACAACGTGGCGCCAAAGCCGAAGAGCACCAGCATGAAAACAAACATCGCCACACCCAGACCATTGGCCGGCGCCGCGGCCCCCGTGAGCCAGGCCACACAGCAGATGCCGAAACTCAGGATCAGCGCCGGGCCCGGCCCGAGACGAAGCGATATCCGGGTGCCCAGCGAGCTACCTGCGATGGTGCCCACGCCGAGCGCCACATAGCTCAGGCCCACACTGCTGGCATCAAGACCGAGCACCCGGGTGGCAAACAGGATCTGCACCACCGTGGCCGCGCTGTTACAGAGCTGCCAGATGCCGCAGCACAGCGACATGGTGCGCAACAGCGGGGTGCCCACCACAAAACGCAGCCCCTGGATCATCGACTGCAGAAAATGCGTCTGCACCGGTCGGAGCTCCTCCTCGATGCGAATTCCGCGAAGAATCAGCACCGAGAAACCGAGCAACAGCGCATTGGCAACCAATGCAACCGGCGCACCTACCAACCGGATCAGCACGCCCGCAAGGCCCGGCCCCACGACCTCCGCGGTCGAGGTAGCCAGCGCGTTCTTTGCGTGGGCTTCGACCAGCCGCTCGCGCGGCACCAGCTGCGTCAGCACGATCTGCGAGGCGCTGCCGGCGATGGTATGCACCGTGCCGATGGTAAAGCCGATGGCGTAGAGCCACGCCATGCCGAGCCATCCCAGCCACCAGGCAAGCGGCACGCTGAGCAGCGCAAGCGCGATCAGCGCTTCGCCCACGATGTACACGGGAAGCTTGCGTACCCGGTCGAGCCATACGCCGCCCGGCAGGGAGAAAAGCACGTAGGGCAGTATCTCCATGGCGGTCAGCAGGCCCATCTCGGTGGGGCTCGCTTGCAACAGCACCACCGCCGTGAGTGGCACGGCAAGCAGCGTGACCTGCGCACCGAAGGAGCTGGAAAACACTGAGATCCACAGCCGCCGGTAGACCGGATCGCGCAGCAGATCGCGGGATGACAGACGCGGGATCAGGCGCAGGCCGGGATCCCTCCGTGGTCCGGCATCTCAGCGGCCCGCACTGGCGCGCAGGCCACTGCAGACCGTACGCACCACGCGGTTGATGAAACGCCGGTCAACGCGCTGGCCCATCACCATGATGCGCTGCAGCACCGGCCCTATCAGGAGGTCCTGGGCAAACTCGCAGTCGATGCCGGCGGGCAGTTCGCCGCGCGCCATGCCCGCCATCAGCACATCGGCAAGCGGCTGGCGGCGCAGCTTCGTGAGCGAGGCGAGCGCATCGGCCAGTGCTGGATTGTGGGTCCGTTCAGCCACCAGCGCCGGAAGCACGCCTCCGAGCGGCGTCTCCTGCATGTAGCGGGCGAACTGGGCGATGGTGGTTGCCAGTTGTTCGGTCAGATCGCCCCGCGCCGGCGGCACCAGCACCGGGGAGCGCGCGATCGCGGCGATCACGAGGTTTTCCTTGGTAGGCCAGCGCCGGTAGATAGTCGCTTTGCTGGCGCCCGCCCGCGCGGCGATGGCATCCACGGTAACGGCGCGGTAACCGCAGGCGGCGAGCAACTCCGCGGTGGCATCGAGGATCGCGTCCTCGGAGGCCTGGCTGCGCGGACGCCCCCGTGAACGGGGACTCAGGCCAGAGGCCCTAGGAGGCATGCGCCTGCTCCACGAAACCCATTTCCCAGTCCATCCCCGCGACCAGATCATCGCGCGTGAAGGCGCGCATCTCGGCGTAGCGCCCCTGCTCGAGCTTGCGCACCCACTCGGGGTCACCGATCAGCGCGCGTCCCACGGAAACCAGATCGAACTCGTGGGCCATGAAGCGGCGCAGGAGCTCAGCGCTGGCATCCGGACCGCTGGGGCAGGCCTTGCTGCCGAACAGATTGCTCATCAGGTCCTGATCGAGCCCCACGCTTCCGACCGTTACCACGGGCCGCGTGCCGAGCGCGCGGGTCCAGCCGGCAAGCCCCTTGCGGGAGCCTTCCCACTCGGGCGTGTCGAAGCGGCGGGTCGACACATGGAAGATATCCACGCCCGCCGCCTCCAGCGCCGCCAGCAT
>CAJADV010000409.1 GCA_903938575.1 uncultured Gammaproteobacteria bacterium | reverse complement strand
GGCAAGCGCCTGCGCCAGCAGTTCGCGGGTGCCACGGCCGATCCACGCGTTTACCTGCACTTGCGACACCGGGGCGAGTCCACAGGAGTCCATTGTGTCGATCACGGCATCCATGATCTCGGGCGAGGTCTGGAGCAGGGTGCCATCAAGATCGAAGAGCACCAGGTCCCAGGCACGCTCCGAGCTCACGCGAGCAGGCCTTTCACGGCCCGCACCACGGCGGCGGCAGTGACGCCGAAATGCTGGTAGAGATCCTTGGCGGGTGCTGACTCACCGAAGGCAGCGACACCGACGATGGCGCCCGTGCGACCGGTGTACTTGTGCCAGAAGTCCGGTTGCGCTGCCTCCACGGCCACGGTGGGCAGGCGCAGCGGCAGCACGGCGTCGCGGTAGCTCTGGTCCTGCCGGTCGAAGGCGTTGGTGCAGGGCATCGAGACCACGCGTACCGCGATGCCCTCGGCCGCAAGCTGCTCGCGGGCTTCCATCGCAATGGATAGTTCCGATCCGGTGCCGATCAGCACCGCGCGTGCATCGGCCGCATCGGCCAGCACGTAGCCGCCCCGGCGTATGCCCTCGACGTGCGCAGTTTCGGTGAGCCGCGGCAGGTTCTGGCGCGACAGGCAGAGCGCGCTCGGGCCCTCCCGGCGCTCCAGCGATGCGGCCCAGGAGACAGCCGTTTCCAAGCCATCGGCGGGCCGCCATACATCGAGGTTCGGGATGATGCGCAGGCTCGGCACTTGCTCGACGGCCTGGTGCGTGGGGCCGTCCTCGCCCAGGCCTATCGAGTCGTGCGTGAAGACGTGGATCACGCGCTGTTTCATCAGTGCGGCCATGCGGATGGCGTTGCGGCTGTAGTCGCTGAAGGTGAGGAAGGTGCCGCCGTAGGGAATGTAACCCCCATGCAAGGCCATGCCGCTCATGATCGCGGCCATACCGAACTCGCGCACGCCGTAGCTCAGGTGATTGCCCCAGGTGTCACGGCCCGCGCGCACGCAGCCCTTGAAGTTGGTGAGGTTCGAGGCGGTTAAGTCGGCGCTGCCGCCGAAGAACTCCGGCACCAGTGGCGCCAGTGCGTCCAGCGCGTTCTGGCTCGCCTTGCGGGTGGCCACGGCCTCGGGCTTGGCGGCGATGGCAGCCAGCATGTCGGGCAGTTGTTGCGCGAAGGCGGGCGACAAATCGCCGCGCATGCGGCGCTCGAACTCGGCCGCCTCGGTGGGGAAAGCCTGGCGGTAGGCCTCGAATTGTTGGTCCCATGCGCCTTGGCGCGCGGCGCCTGTGGCGCGTGCGTCCCAGGCCACGGCGATATGGGCGGGGATCTCGAAGGGCGCCGCCGTCCAGCCGAGCGCCTCCCGTGTGGCGGCCACCTCGGCGGCACCGAGTGCCGCGCCGTGCACGTCGTGGGTGCCTGCCTTGTTCGGCGAGCCCTTGCCGATCACGGTGCGGCAGCAGATCAGGGTTGGTTTGCCGTCGGGGTGCGCGGACTGCGCCTTGGCGGCCAGCAAGGCGGCTTCGACCGCCACCGTATCGTGGCCGTCGACGGCGCGGATCACGTGCCAGCCGTAGGCCTCGAAACGCTTGGGCGTGTCATCGGTGAACCAGCCCTCGACGTGGCCGTCGATGGAGATGCCGTTGTCGTCGTAGAAGGCGATCAGCTTGGCGAGCCGCAGCGTGCCGGCGAGCGAGCAGACTTCGTGGCTGATGCCCTCCATGAGGCAGCCATCGCCCATGAACGCGTAGGTGTGGTGATCGACGATGGCGTGGCCGGGGCGGTTGAACTCGGCGGCGAGCAGCGACTCGGTGAGCGCCATGCCCACGGCGTTGGCAAGGCCCTGGCCCAGCGGGCCGGTGGTGGTTTCCACGCCCGGGGTGACTCCCACTTCAGGGTGGCCGGCGGTTTTGCTGTGCAGTTGGCGGAAGCGTTTGATCTCGTCGATCGGCAGGTCATAGCCCGTCAGGTGGAGCACCGAGTAGACCAGCATCGAGCCGTGGCCGTTCGAGAGCACAAAGCGGTCGCGGTCGGCCCAGTGCGGGTTGGCCGGGTTGTGTTTCAGGTGGCGGTTCCACAGCACCTCGGCGATCTCGGCCATGCCCATGGGCGCGCCGGGATGGCCGCTCTTGGCGGCTTCCACGGCATCGACCGACAGCATCCGGATGGCATTGGCCATCTCGCGGGCGAGTGCAGGCGCAGGGGCTTGGCGGTGGCTGGGGCTCGTGGTCATGCGATGGTGGCTCCGGTGCGGGCGTTGGCGTCAGCTAAGGCCGAGGGTGCGCTTCCTGCGCTCCACCATCCGCCAGATGAAGGGCGTGAAGATGAGCTGCATCGCAAGTTCCATCTTGCCCCCGGGCACCACGATGGTGTTCGCACGGCTCATCCAGGAGCCGTCGATCATGTTGTGGAGGTACTGGAAGTCGATACCCTTCGGCTGCGCGAAGCGTATCACCACCATGCTCTCATCGGGACTGGGAATATCCCGCGAAATGAACGGGTTGGAGGTGTCGACTACCGGCACGCGCTGGAAATTGACGTGCGTGTGGGTGAACTGCGGACAGATGAAATTCACGTAGTCGGGTAGGCGCCGCAGGAGGGTGTCGGTCACGGTCTCAGCGGCGGTGACAGGACTGGGCCTTAGCTTTCTCTCGCTGTACACGCTCTCGAAGATGCTCTCGCCGGCAGCAGAGGCTTTCCGCATGTTCGTTCTGCGGCATGGCGAGGCTTCGTTGTTGGCACAGTTCGAGCGCTACTTGCCGATGGCACCCGCAAAGCCCGATGCTGCGCGGCGCACGCCGGTCGGACCATCGTCCGGGCGCGCCGCTGCCACTATCCGTGCAATTGACCAAGGAAAACGCCCATGACCCTGCTTCTCACCGGCGCCACCGGCAAGACCGGACGCTGCATCGTGCAATCGCTCGCCGCGCGTGGCTTGCGCGCCCGCGTTCTGCTGCGCAACCCCGAAGCGGCCGACTGGCTACGCGGGCTGGGTATGGAACCGGTGATCGCCGACATGTCCGAGCCCGACACGCTGGGCGCCGCGCTGGAGGGCATGGAACAGGCCCTGCTGCTCGCCGCCAATTCCCCCGGGCAGGTGGTGATGGAGAAGCAGTTCATTGATGCGGCCGCCGCCGCGGGCCTGCGTCGCATCGTGAAATACTCGGCCATCTCCGCCGGCGGCGACGAGGACTACCGTTTCGCGCGCTGGCACGGCGAGGCCGAGCGCCATCTCTTCGCGAGCGGGCTCGATTGGAGCGTGGTGCGCCCGGGCTACTTCATGCAGAACTTCCTGATGTCCGCCGATTCGATACGCGCCGAGGGCCGGTTCTACCTGCCCGCCTGCGATGAGCCGGTGTCGCTGGTCGATGTGCGCGACGCCGCGGATGTCACCGTGGCCTGCCTGCTCGATCGCACGCAGGACGGACGTATCCGCACCGTCACGGGGTCTGAATCGCTGACGCTCCGCGAGGTGGCCACGCGCATGGAGTGGGTGCTCGGTCGCAACATTGCTTATGTGCCGCTGCCCGATGAGGACTTCCGCGCCGCCATGATCGGCGCCGGCGCGCCGGAGTGGCTCGCTGGCGGCATGATCGAGTTCTTTGCGGGCGCCTCGCGCGGGACGCGTGACCACCTGAGCGGCTGCGTGCAGCGGCTGCTCGGACGTGAGCCCGTCGGGCTGGACGGCTTCCTGGCGGACCACGCGCAAGCCTTCAATCCCTGAGTTAGCCCGGTTGAATGGCCAACCGGTCTTCAGGTGCAGGGGAGCCTGCCCACTCCGCCTTTCTGACGGTCTTTTCACCGGTTGCTGTTGCTCTTGGCAGCGTCTAGCATTCCGAAGGCCTACAGCATGTGGGCAGGCACCAGACACATGGAGATTTTCCGAATGCGCAGATCCAGCCTCAGTCTTCTGATGGGAATCGCCTGTTCCAGTGTGGCTTCGATCGCCAGCGCCGATGCGGGTGGTTGGCACTACGGGGTCGGAACCGGTTTCAGCTCGTTCAGCGTGAACGGTGATGTCGGGGTTCCGGTGACGGTGAAGGGCAATGTGCCGGCGGGCGCAGTTCCCCCGACGGGCATCGTTGCCGACGTCGACCTGAACAACAAGGAGACCTCAGACCTTTTGGACTCAGCGGTCGGGCTGACGGCCTTTGCCGCCAACGAGGATTGGAGCTTGACGGCCTCGTTCAACAAGCTGTCGCTGAAGGATCAGGACAGCAGATTCGATGCCGAGTGGGACAAGACCCAGGCGGAGTTCATCGTGGCTTACAACTTCGCCCGCGTGTCCTGCAACACATTCGCTTTGCAGTTGGGCGCGCGCTATGTCGAGCATGACTGGAGCGCCGATGTAGGCCGTATTCCCGTCACCGGGGGGACGGTGCGGATGAGTTCCGACGTTGATGACCACTGGACCGACGTTGTCGTGGGCATCATGCATACGCGCCCGCTCGCCAAGGGCTGGGTGTGGCGCAACGTGGCCAACTACGGCCTTGGCGGCTCCGAGGGCACCGTGCTTGCGCAGACCTCTGTGATCTGGAAGCCGCTGGAGCATTGGGCCTTCAACGCCAGTGCGCGTTATCTGTCGACCGAATATGGCGACAAAGGCGATCTTGGCGACAGCGACTTCTATTACTACAAGGCCGACGAGCCGGCGTTTGGTCTGGGCGTCAACTTCGTGTGGTGAGCCCTTGCCCTCGGGGCAGGTCCTGCGGGGAAAGGGCGGTTGTGATCCAACCGCCCTTTTTTTACACGTCAGCTCGGGTGGCAGTAACGCGGTTCAGCTCATTGGGTGTCCGCGTAACCCGGCGAGGCTGACGCAGGCGCCGCTCTGATCTGCGCTGCTGGCATTGCTGTACGGGTTACTGTGGAGAAACCCTGCCACGCCGGACAGCGCTTGTGCCCTCTCAGTCGTCCAGCGTCATGCGCATTTCCACCATGCTCGCCCGGAACCCTGTCTTGCGGTAGGCGCGCACTGCGGGCTCGTTATCTGCGGTTGCCGAACGTCGCGATCAGCGCATCCACGAGGTCGAAGGTCGCCACCCAGCCGTAGGGGCCTTCTTCCACATCGGCGCGTGGCCAGCTCGAGAAGATGGCGATCACGATGCCTTCCTTGGGTGCCACGTGCAGGAACTGCCCGTTGATGCCTTCGCCTTCGACATCCCCTTTGCCATTGCCCACGCCCCACCAGAAGGAGCGGTAGTAGGGTTTGCGCGTGTCGGAGTTTACCTGGTATGGCCATGCCGGATCCGGGGGCTGGTGCTGGATATCGTGGAGGAATGCGGCGGGCACTACCTGCCTGCCCATGGCACTGCCGTTACTCAATACCAGCATGCCGAAGCGCCCGAGGTCCCGCAGGGTGGCACTCATGCCGCCGTCGCCGAGCGCGAATCCGGCCTCATCGATGGTGATGTTGGCGTCGAACTCAGCGCCCATGGGCTGCCAGATGTGCTCGGAGATCAGCGTGGCCAGCGGCTTGCCCGTGGCTTCCTCGAGCACCCATCCCATGACATCGGTAGAACCCGATTTGTAAATGAATTTGCCGAGGTTCTCGGGCTTGCGTCCCACTGTCGGGAAAAAAGCGTAACCGCCCCGCGGCCCGTTGGCGGGGCAGTAATCTGCATCGGACCAACCGAGCGCGCAGTCCTGCAGGCGCACCGTGCTCTGCATGTTCTCGTAGTCCTCGGTGTAGTCGGCACCGTCGCGCATGTCCATCAGCGTCTGCAGCGAATCCGGCCCCCAGCCGCTCGCCGCCAGCGCGGGTACGTAGTGCGCCACGCTCTTGTCGAGGTCGATTCGCCCCTGCGCGGCGAGCGTGCCTGCCAGCAGGCCGATGACGGATTTGTTCACCGACATCATCAAGTGGGGCAGTTCGGGGCGCAGGGCGCCGTAGTACCTCTCCAGCAGGATACGGCCGTCCTTGATGATCAGGATGCCATCGATGAATTGCTCGGCGGCGATCGCGTCCAGTTGTTGCTGTTTACCGCGGTACAGGAAAGACACGTCCTGTCCTGCCCCGGGCGAGGTGTCCAGCGCCAGAACGCGCTGGTTGTCGTGGGCGATGTTGGCGGTGGGGATCACCTCGCGCACATGGCTGAAGCCCCAGCGGTTGTATGGCGCGTACTGGAAATTGGCCAGGTTGAGCCCGGGCGGTCTGCCGTCCTGCTGGGCGTGGACCGCGCCCGCCATCAACAATCCGGCTGTCAGTGCGAGCGCCTGTAGGCTCCTCAGTATTACTGTCATCCCCATCATCATGACCTCGTGCAGGAGCAGGTGTTTCTGTCTGGTGTTCACGCGTTCTCCCACGCGGCGATCATCTCGTCGATGGTAACCACGTGCACGACGCGCAGATCTCCGTCAGGGCGTTCGGACCCTCGACTGTCCCGCGTAAGACCCGAGCTAACGACTTCCTTGTCACGCGCCTGCATGTCTCGCGCCCCTGCGCGACGGTACCGGCGCCCGGTATGCGGCGGTGTCGGGTACAAGCTGAAAGAAGCGAGGACTACTCACAGGTACTCGTCATGCTCGCTCAGGCTGATGCGGGCTTCCTGAGCGAATCGAACCAGTGCAAAACCCAGAAATGCCGTTGCGACAATGAACAGCAACCCCGCGCCCACGACATGCTTTATCCCCGCGAACCCGCAAGCAAACATCAGGGCGAGAAGAACCGTGGCGCAAAGTCCACCGCGCAACGCGGCGAGGATGCCGCTGCTCAGCAACCCTGCGCGTTGCCTCAAGCGCCCGAGGTCTGCTTTGAGATGGGATCTTGTGAGGTCTTCTTCGGCTATCGCGTTCAGGACCCGAACGCGTTCCATCACATTCACGAACCGCAAGTCCATCAGCGATACGAATGCAGCAACCGCACCAAGGAAAAACGTGGGGGCGATAGCGTTGGAGAAGATTTCGGACAAGCGCTGCGAGTCTGGAATGAAGTCGAGCATCCTGGGTTCACCTGTTAAAGCCAACTACAAGCTCGTCAGATGGGCGGCACCCCCGCGGTGCCGCTGCCGCCTCAGAGCGCGATGCAGACGGTCTGCGTCTCGCAATATGCCTTCACCGCATCAACGCCGTTCTCGCGGCCCCAGCCGGACTCCTTGAAGCCGCCGAAGGGCAGGGCGGCGTCAATCACGTTGTGGCAATTGACCCACACGGTGCCCGAGCGGATGCGGTGCGCCAGCGTGTGCACGGTCGATACGTCGCGCGTCCAGATACTGGCGCCGAGGCCATAGGGTGTGTCGTTCGCCCAGGCGATCACTTCCTCGAGGTCGGTGTAGGGCATGGCCACGAGCACGGGTCCGAAGATTTCCTCACGCACGATCTTCATGTCATTGCTGGTGTTCACGAACACAGTCGGGTTGACGAAGAAGCCGTTGCTGTCAGGCCGCGTGCCGCCGACCAGTAGCTCCGCCCCCTCGGCCTTGCCGGCTTCGATGTAGGCGCAGACGCGATCCTGCTGCACCTTCGACACCATTGGCCCGATCTCGGTGCTCATGTCGAGGCCCGGCCCCACCTTCATGTTGCGGGCGATATTGGCAACGCCGTCGACCACCTCGTCGAAGCGGGACTTGTGCACGAACAGCCGCGAGCCGGCGCAGCAGGTCTGGCCGTGGTTGAAGAAGATGCCGCTTGCCGCACCCGGTATGGCCACTGCCGCGTCGGCGTCCGGCATCACGATTGCCGGCGACTTGCCGCCGAGTTCGAGCGTGACGCGCTTCAGGTTGCCGCTCGCGGCCTGCAGGATCAGCCTGCCCACCTCGGTCGAGCCGGTGAAGGCGACTTTGTCGACGCCGCGGTGATTGGAGAGCGCGGCTCCGGCGGTGTGGCCGTAGCCGGTGACCACGTTCAGAACGCCGTCGGGGAAGCCGGCTTCCTGGGCCAGTCGCCCGATGAACAGCGCAGTGAGCGGGGTTTCCTCGGCGGGCTTCAGGACCACGGTGCAGCCGGCTGCGAAGGCGGGGCCGAGCTTCCAGGCAATCATCAGGGCAGGGAAGTTCCAGGGGATGATTGCTCCGACCACGCCCACCGGTACCGGATGCGAGTAGGCGAAGAAGCGCGCGTCCGGCGCGAAGGGGATCGAGGGCTTCAGCGTGGCGCCGTTAAGCTTCGAGGGAATGCCCGCCATGAAGCGGAACACGTCGATCGCGCAGGTCATGTCGACGGCCTTGGCGATCGCCACGTTCTTGCCATTGTCGATGGACTCGAGCTCGGCCAGCGTGTCGATGTTCTGCTCCATGAGATCCGCGAGACGGTTCATCAGGCGCTCGCGGGTGGCCGGTTTCATGTCGCGCCAGGCAGCGCTCTCGAAGGCATTGCGAGCGGCCTGTACCGCATGATCGATGTCAGCGGCGTCGCTCTCGGCAACACGCGTGATCTCTTGGCCAGTGGCGGGATCGACCACCGACAGCGTCTTGCCCGAAGCCGCCGGTACCCAGCTGCCACCGATCAGGTTGGCGTGTGCGGCAGCAAGGAACTCGCGGGTCGCGGGGCGAATGGTATTCAGGTCGTTCATGGCAACGGTCATGTCAGGCACCTCGGTAATGGCGTCGGTGTTGGGCTACGGCCATCGCGCAGATGGACGCGTGATTCGATGATAACTGAATTTCCCCAGAGGGGATTCCGCCTCGCCAGCCGGCACGAAGAACCGACGAGCACTTCCGCTGCGCTCAATCCTGACTTCCCGCCCAGACTAGAACGCGGCGCCTTAGGCTGCTGCAATCGCCGGAACCGTCCGTGGGTCGGTCGCGCGACATCAATGCGAGCAAGGCCGCGGCGGGTAACAGCCATGCCTGGCCGCTACAAAGGGGATATGAGCATGCCTGCAATCCTGCGGGGAGCTGCGCGCCGCGCACTACTCATGGTGTTCCTGTGTCACGCGGCGACGGTCGCGCTGGCTCACGAGATCCACCCGCTTGGCTTCAGGGAGCTGGCCTGGAGAGTGCCGCATGTCGCGCGCGTGACGGCCAGCCTGCTCGACTTCCAGAGCGGTGCACTGGTGCTTTCGTGGAGCGGACTCGGCCAGGTGACTATCCTCGACGGGCGCGAGTGCTTGGTGGGTCCGTATTTCCTGATCGACATCGACGACGCCTGGGCGTTCGACATCGACGAGCCGGTTACCGTGAAGCTGGAGCTGGCGCGCGGCCACGGCGTGCTGGTTTCGTATGACCACGCCAGCAGCGCACCGGTCATGCGGGCCGTCAAGGCCGCGGCACCCGGTTCGACGGTCGAAGTCACGCTGGACCGCGCGCGCTTCGCCAACCGCTTGTTCGCGGGCAGCGACCTCGCGATTGCCGCAACCGGAGCGGTGTATCCCTACGATCCCGGTGCCGAACACGATGTCGCAATCTGCGGCATGACCCTCGAGCGCGGCGCGCCGCAGTCGCGCCTCCGGGCCGCGCCCGGACGGCTGGTGCTCGATCTCGTCGATGCCACGAGTGGCGAACCGACGGCCGCGCGCGTCGGTCTTTTCGATGCGACCGGCCGGATGCCCCTGCCATCAGCGGATGCCGTCTCCGTGCGACGCTATGCGGAGGAGCTGCGCCAGATTCCGGTCGTCACTTCGCGTGAAGCCTGGCCGGCTCCGGGCGGCTACGCGTTCTACGTTGACGGTCACTACACCGCAGACGTCCCGCCCGGCGAGTACCAGTTGGTAGCGATGAAGGGGCCGGAGTACCGCCTGCTGCGGCGGACGCTGCAGGTCGAATCCGGCAGCACGACTGCGGTGCAGGGACGGCTCGAGCGTTGGGCGGACGCACCCGCGGCGGGTTGGTACTCGGGTGATGTGCACGTGCACATCACGCGACGCGAGGAGGACAATCCGGTCGTGCTGGGTCAGATGCGCGCCGAGGATCTGCATGTGACCAACGTGCTGCAGATGGCGAACGTCATGCGCACCCACTTCCCTCAATATGCATTCGGTCCGGCCGGCCGCTTCCAGGAGCACGCTCACGCCCTGGTCTCCGGTCAGGAATCGCCACGCAGCGGGCATCGCGGCCACACCATTGGCTTGAACGGCACGCGCTACCACGCGCCCAAGCAGTTTTTTCTCTATCACCAGGTGGCTGAAGCGCTGCATGCGGACGGCGGCCTGTTCGGCTATGCGCATCTCCTGCAGGACGCTTTCCACGTTGCACGCGGCCTTGCGCTCGATGCACCACTCGGGCTTGTCGACTTCGTCGAGGTGCTGCAGTTCGGCGTGGTCGGCACTGACCTCTACTACGACATGCTGAACCTGGGGCTGCGTATCGCGCCGGCCGGCGGCTCGGACTATCCGTACATAGACCTGCCTGGCGCCGCACGCAGTTACGTGCACATCGACGGACCGTTCACGACCGACGCGTGGTTCGATGGCCTGCGGCGGGGTCACACCTTCGTCAGCAACGGCCCGCTGCTGGACGTCGATGTCGACGGCAAGGGCATGGGCGGCGAGATCGACATCCAGCCGGGCGGGACCATAACGGTTAACGCGCGTGCTCGCCTCAACCCGGATTTCGATCGTCTCGACCGGCTCGAACTGGTCGTGCACGGCAAGGTCGTCGCTACCGCGAGGGCCGGCGCCGGCGCTGGCGCTGAGGAGATCAGACTCACACACCGGCTGAAGCCGGACCGCGGCCTGTGGCTTGCGGTGCGCGCCTACGGCAAGGGCGTCGCGGTGGCGCACTCGGCGCCGGTCTACGTGCGGGTTGGGGACGACCCCGCGACCTTTGCGGTGGCGGAAGTGCCGGCGCTGGTCGACAAGTACGAGGCACTGCTCGATGCCGCGCTCGCCGCGACGCCAGAGCCGTACGAAGATCTCGAGCACTGGGACACTGGCGTGGAGCTTGCTCGGCAGTGGCAGCAGCAGTTGCCGGCGCTGCGCGAGCAGGCGGCACGCGCGCGGGCGCGGCTCGAGGAAATCCGTGCGGCGAGTACAGTCCCACAGTAGCCGCGTTGCGGGTTACGGCGCTCGGCTTGGGGATATGGCCATTCGGTTCGGGACTATCAGGTCGCCACGTCGCTTGCCGCATCCGATCATGTCAGGCATATCCGTTCGCACGGAACCACTCGACTGAATCGCGCACCGCGATGTCGATCGGTGTTTGCGGCAGTCCGAGTTCGCGCACTGCCTTGCCCGCATCCACGTAGAAGTGCTCCATCACGTAGCTGGAGTTCTTGACCGTCGTCACGGGCGGTTTGCCGGTGAATTTGCTGAGGACTTCGGCAATACGGGCCACCCGCAACATCATGGTGCGCGATACCTCCCGGGTGGCCACGTTCGCCACGCCGGCGATGCGGGCAACCAGTTCGAGGAATTCGCGGTTGCTCATGTTGGCCTCGCTGTTGCCGAGGATATAGGACTCGCCGATGCGCCCCTTGGCCATCGCCAGTACGTGTCCGGCCGCCACGTCACGCACGTCCACCGGGCAGACGCCGCCATCCCAGTAGTTTTTCATCGACCCCTTCAGGGTGCCGATGATCATGCTGCCCGTGGGTGTGGGTGCACGATCTCCTGGCCCGAAGGGCAGGGCGGGCATAACCATGGTTACCGGAAGCCCGTCCTTCACCATGCCTTTCACTTCCAGGTGGGTGATGTACTTGGACAGGATGTACGGGCTGGCGAAATGCCAGCTGTTGAAAGGGGTTTCCTCCGTTGAGGGCGTCCCCCTGCCGTCAGTGCCGATGGCGGCGATGCTGCTGGTGTAGACGATCTTTTCCACGCCCGCCGCCTTCGCGGCGAGCATCATCTGGCGCGTGCCGTTCACGTTGATCTTGTAGTGGAGGTCCGGGTCTTTCGTCCACACCGCGAACAGCGCGGCGAGGTGATACAACCTGTTCACGCCGCGGACCGCTTTCGCCAGCGAATCCGGATCCAGCAGGTTGCCCTCGACGAACTCCACCTCCATGCCGGCCAGCGGGGAGCGGTCCTCCCCGGGCATGACCATCACGCGCACGTCGTCGCCCTGTTCCAGGCACAGCCGGGTGACATGATTGCCGATAAAACCGGTAGCTCCGGTCACAAGAACTTTGCTCATGGTGTTTTCTCTGCTCAAGAAGGCGGGGTTCAGTCTCCGCGGGCAGCCCGCGTGCGGGTGTGTTCTTCCACCAGTATCATCCACGCGCTTACCGCGGGATAGCGCGTGTGCATGTCCGCGAGCATGCCACCTCGATCGTCTCGACCGACTCGAGCTGGTCGTGCAGGGCAAGGTCGTTGCCACCGCGAGCGCGCCGGCGCGGCTCCCCTGTGCAGGCAGGCCACGGATCAGCTCTGGCGGGAGATATCAGCGTTACTTCCCTGCCTGCTCCGCATACACCGCACGCGCCTTCTCGTACAGCGCCACCACTTCACGCCTCTGCGACTCGCTCTGGTAGTGCGCAGTGGTCTTCGCCCAGGCAATGGTGCGGTCACAGATCTCTGCAAGAAAGGCCGCGTCCTCCGCGGAGCGACGCGGCTTGCCGTCGATCTCCACGTACACCGGGCTCGCGTGCGCATAAACGATCGAGGGAGAGCCGGTGAGGTGGTACTGGTAGGGTAACTCGTGTTTGGAGAAGGTACGCGCCGCGATCCACGCGCTCGCTTCCGCTTTCACACTGCCTGCGAATTCGAGGTGTCTCAGCGCGCCCGGGTTTTCCAGCGTGGCGGCCACCTTGCCGTTCACCAGCACCTCGATGCGCTCCACGGGGAAGCGTGAATCCACCACTGCCCGGAAAGGTAGCTCGGAGGCTGTCTTGCGCGCGATGGTGCTGCCCGGAAACTGCCCGTCCACGCTGAAATCGATCATCGCGTTGGAAGACACGAATGTGCGGCCCGCTTTGATGCCATCCACCCACTTCTGGTAGCTAAGCTCGCCCTCTACCTTCACGTAGCTGCGTACCGATCCCACGATCTGGGAGTTCCACATTTTGTCGGTGGAGCCGAGGCCCGGCAGGTTGAAGCCTGTGTTGAGCAGCGCGTACCACAGCGTGAGCGGTGAGACTGCGGGCGGTGTCCAGTCGCCGCGTGCGTTCCACGCGGGGTGCTCGCGCATCGGGTTGCCGAAGACCATCGTCTCGACCGCGTCTATCTTGTCGAGCGCCACGTCGATGGGAAGTTCTGCATTGGGAAACGGCATGTGCGCCCACGCCACCAGTCCGCCTTGCGCGTGTGCAGCGTCTGCCTGATGGGCCATGGTGGGGAAGTCATACCCGCCATGGACGCCGGTGTCCGGATCGCCCCAACCGAAGGGGTAGATGAGCTCCCGCAGGTTCAGGAGTACCGCATGCCCGAGGAAATCATGGCGCGTTTCCTCGGTGATATAGACAATGGTGTCGGCGTCGGAGGCGGGATCCGGGCCGCCAGTGAAATCGGCGATGTTCGAGAAGTAATTCCCGCCGGAAGAAAGCAGCACGTTGATCACGTTGAGATCTTCTCCCGAGGCCTCGAGACTCGCGGAACGCGGCCCCAGGAAATGGGTGTGCGTGTCACCGGAATACCAGCCGCGCTTCGCCATGTTTACCCAGCGTTGCAGCGCGATATCGAGCGAGGGCACCTTGCTTGCTTTCACGCTGAATGCCAGATGCTGCGGCTCGTACTCGGGGCCGCGTGAGACATCCATCTCGTAATTGCCTTCGGGCAACTGCAGCACGAAGCCGGGATTCACATACGCGAAGGTCTTGCCCTCTACGAGCACATCACCGCCAACGTCTTCCCGCCAACCCTCCGCGATGCGCGTGGCGTGGCCCTGCGGCGGCCAGTAATTACCCGCGGCATCACGCACGCTCACGCGGGCATGGACAGGGTCATGCGTGTCGGCATCTTTCAGTTTCACTGCCACATCGAAGGTGATGTGCTGCAGCGCGGAGTTCCTGATCTTCAGGTCATCGGCAATGTCCATGCTGGGCGCCACGGCGCTTATCTTCCAGCCGTCGTCCTCGTGTTTCAGGCTCAGCGCGAAAGCCTCGGGGTTTTCCATGTTGACCCGCGGGAAGGTCACCACCGGCGTGAAGCTAGCGGTGTCGCCGGTGATGTTCAGGGTGGCGTGGTGGAGGTCCACGCGCATGATCGGGGTGAGCGGCAAGGCGGCGAGGTAACGCGTTTTCTCGGGAAAATCCTTGCTGAGCAGCGCCGCCATCGCAGTTTTGTCGCGCCCTTGCAGCGCGGAGGCCCATTCGGTCACGGCAAGGCGCACCGGAAGGATCGCGTCGCCCCCGTGGGCCCACGCTTTTGCCGGCACCTCGGCGCAGGCGAGGACGAAGAGTGTGGCGGCAATCCTTGCGATAAGACGGCGCATGGCGGGCTCCGGTAATGACGGACCATCGCATCCAAACACGGGCCGGTTTCCGCTTCTTGCCCTTGCAGGAAGCAGGGCGTTGCACCGCAGCGAACCGTGCCCTCAGACCTCCAACCAGCGCCGGAGCAACTCGAGTTCGGCATCGCCCACCCCGCGCGCCTGCATTCGAGCGGATCCGTCGCTGGCGAATCCTCGAGGTTCGCGCGTGGGCGAAGCGCGCGAGCTTTGGCAACCCGGTTCGTACACGGCTTAAATTGCAGCCCCGAGTTGGCTACAGTGTGAATTGCGGCACCCGTGCCGCATCCGGCCGGTTTATCCATGTCACGAGGATTTCGCGCGTGCAATCCGTATTCGGTACCGCCTTGCTGTCAGTGGCCTTGTTCCTTGGCATCCTGCTCATGCTCGAGATAGGCCGCCGCATCGGCGATCTCGAGCGCTCGCGCAACCCTGGCGTCGAGATCAAGGGCAGCACGGCTGCCGAAGGCGCGGTGTTCGGCCTGCTCGGCTTGCTGATTGCATTCACCTTCTCGGGTGCGGCCACCCGTTTCGAGGACCGCCGCCACCTCATCACCGAAGAGGCCAACGATATCGGTACCGCCTATCTGCGGGTTGATCTTCTGCCCGCCGGGTCGCAGCCGGAGATCCGGGACCTCTTCCGGCGCTATCTGGATGCCCGGCTGGACACCTACCGGTTTGTGAGTGAGCCCGAGCGGGCGGCTGCAGAGCTTGGGCACGCTGCGGTGCTGCAAAAGGAAATATGGTCCGCTGCGATCGCTGCCGCCGGGCAGCCCGGTGCCGGTCCTGACGCCGCGAAGCTCCTGTTGCCCGCGCTGAACGAGATGATCGATATCACCACCACCCGACTGGTCGCCACGCAGAACCATCCACCCGTAGCCATTTTTGGGATGCTCGCGGTGCTCAGCATGCTGGGCGGGCTGTTGATCGGGTACGACCAGTCGGGCAAGACCCACCGTGAGCGGGTGCACATGCTGGTGTATGCGCTGATCATGTCGAGCGCGTTCTACGTGATCCTCGATCTCGAGTATCCGCGGATGGGGTTTATTCGCATCGACGCGGCTGACCAGGTACTGGTGGACCTTCGGGCAGACATGGGCTGAGAGCGGCGATCTGGCCGCGTCGCGCAGTGGCCGCCCGGTGTGCCGCTCGATTACTCTTTGACGGCGCGAGTATGCCCCGCGGCTTGCGATCGCGCTGCTTGGTCTCCGGGCTGCGGGCTAAGCAAAACAATCCTGTGTGGAGAACTCCCTTGGCCACTTCCGCCACGTCCCGCGATCCCTTCGGCTTTGGCGAATTCACCGTTCGCCTTCTGGCTTCGCTTCTCATGGTGCTCGCCACCTGGAACCCCGGCGGCTTGTCTTTCGTCCACTGGGTCAGCAGCGCGCCAAGCCTGGGTGCGGTTCACGCCTTCACTGGCGTGGTACTGCTGATCGGCTGGGTCATCCTGCTGCGTGCAACGCTGAATTCCCTGGGCCTGCTGGGGCTCGCGCTGGGCGCGATGCTGCTCGCTGCGGGCGTATGGCTGCTCTTCGACCTTGGCGTGCTCCACCAGGGCTCGAGTTCGTTGTTTGGCTGGATCGCGATCGTCTGCGTGGGCCTGCTGCTGGCACTCGGGCTCAGCTGGTCGCATCTGTGGCGTCGCCTCACCGGTCAGATCGATACCGACGACTTCGACGGCAAATAGAGCGCAAATCCCGCCTCTGCCGCGACTCAGCGTCTGCTGTTGCTGGCATCGCGTCCCCGGGCCGATCACGGCTCCGGCATAAGACGGATGCACGACAAACGCTCATGCACGCGCATGCGGCAAGCGACCACCCGGTGCCGCACGGCGTACCTGAACCGGCGGCGCCATACCCTGCCCGGCACGCAAGTGCAGTATCGTTGCACGGACATTCCAGACAGCAGGGAAGGCTGATGGACCGATGAGCGACTCCGCCCCGCCGCCGCCCGTGCCGCGACAACCCGAATCGGGAGACGGCCGCCGCCTGCAGGCAACTGCCATACCGCGAGGCTGGGCACGCTGGCTGCCGGGCCTGCAGATCATGCGGGAATATGAAATCAGCTGGCTGCGCCATGACCTCATGGCCGGGCTTGCCCTGACAGCCGTGCTGGTACCGGTGGGAATTGCCTACGCCGTAGCCTCCGGCGTGCCTGCGATCTGCGGCTTGTACGCCACGATTTTCGGGCTGCTTGCCTATGCGTTGTTCGGCCCGAGCCGGGTTCTGGTTCTGGGGCCGGACTCTTCGCTGGTTGCTCTCATTCTCGGCGTCGTGCTGCCCTTGTCGGGTGGCGATCCGGCACGCGCCATGTCGCTGGCGGCCATGCTGGCGCTGGTGTCTGGAACCATCTGCGTACTGGCCGGCAGCCT
>CAJADV010000408.1 GCA_903938575.1 uncultured Gammaproteobacteria bacterium | reverse complement strand
TTACCTCTGCCACGAGGACAAGAGGGAGCATTCATCCAGTAGCCCGGACAAACACCCAAAACTCGGCTCAACGCAAGAATAACTGTATACAAATGAATCTATACAGGTCACTTGTGCTGATGTTTCCTTCGCCTGAAACAATTTTCCAACACAAGCGCCCACACAAATTGCTTGATCGTTTGTTCTTAAACAACTGCGATGCCGCCAGGGCTTCGCTGCCTTTCAGGGTTACCCCCGTCAGGGAAGGCGCATTATACGGATCGAACATTCGTTGGCAAGGGATAGTTCGACTTTTCTTTCGCGGCGTGTGTTCACGCCTAAACCAACTCAAACAGGTGGTAGCTGCGCTTGCCCAGGCGCGCGAGGAAGAAGCGCCCATACATGGCACGTTCCACGGCAAAACACCGGGGCGCAGCCATATTGTCCTCCATGCTCGTCACGTGTCCGTTGATCAGCAGGGCGGCATTCGAGAGGGCATCCTTCGCCTGCTTCCCTGAGGACGCAAGGCCCGCATCCACGAGAATGCCTGTAAGGGGCTTTTGCAGCGCGTCGGAGCTTAGGGAGGATGATGGAATGCCATCCAGAAGCAACTGCATCAGATCCTGCTCTGAGAGACGATGATGCACACCAGAGAACAACGCGTCCGTGATCCGAACCGCAGACTCAAGACCCTCCGCCCCATGGACCAACCGCGTGACCTCCTCAGCGAGGAGTCGCTGAGCCCTCGGCCTGCCTGACGCTTGCAAATCGCTCTCCCGAACAGCGCTTATCTCCTCGGCAGGGATGAACGTGAAGTAGGCAAGAAATCTGTATACGTCAGCATCCCCGGCCATCAACCAGAACTGAAAAAAGGAATAAGGAGAGGTCTTTTTGGGGTCTAACCAAACGGTCCCGGACTCTGTTTTACCAAATTTGGTCCCATCCGCCTTGGTAACGAGGGGGAGGGTAAGGGCCTGCACATGAGCGCTGTTCAGGCGACGGCAAAGATCGATCCCGGCTGTGATGTTGCCCCATTGGTCACTCCCACCGAGTTGAATGGTGCACCCGTAGCGCCGATGCAGTTCGGCAAAGTCATACGCTTGAAGCAACATGTAGGAGAACTCCGCGAAGGAAAGCCCTGCTCCCTCGCGGTCGATGCGCTGGCGCACTGAATCCTTATTGATCATGGTGTTGACGGAAAAATACTTGCCTACGTCGCGCAAGAAGCCGATGAAGCTCATCGACTCAAACCACTCCAGATTATTGACGACCGAGGCAGCATTAGGACCATCCGTGTCCAGAAACCGCGACACCTGCCGGAAGATGGATTCGGTCCACTCGGCGACCAGCAGCCCTGGATTCAGGCTCCGCTCCTGAGCCTTGAAACTTGGGTCGCCTACCAGCCCGGTAGCGCCACCAACCAGCGCGACAGGCCGGTGACCCGCGAGCTGAAATCGGCGAAGCGCTAAGAGCGGGACGAGACTGCCGATGTGCAGACTCTCGGCAGTAGGGTCGAAACCGCAATAAAGGGTCCTCCGACCTCCCGCTAGATGGGTGGCAAGGTCTGGGGTGCTTTGGCTAACGAGTCCGCGACCTACGAGGTCGTCAAACACGGGCAACACGACGTCTGTCATCTCTGTTCCTGTCCTGCCTTCTGGGATGTGGTCGGGATAGCGTGGCCGCGTCGAGGCACTGACTTCAGCGCAAAACGCTGGAGAGGATTCACGAACTGGTGGAGCGGAACCATAAACAGGCAGGCAAACTGTAACTATTTGTTATACTCCGGACCACTCGCTCCACCGGTCAATCAGCCGTGGCCTAGCGCTCGATTTGGAAGACAAAATTTAATGGCTCTGGTTTCGCTAGTTCGCAAATTTCTCGCTGAACTGACTGCCCGACATGAGGCGGAGCCACACCGCATGGCCGTGCTGGGCCTGCTTGCGGGGGCAGTTCTGGTCACGGCGGGACTGGTACGCAGCAACCCGGTTGAGGCCAGGAGGGTCGCTATCCCCATTGAGATTGAGATCCTCAATCAGCCAGGACCCTCCCCTGCTGCCATGATGGCAGCACCGGCAGCCGGCACTTATCACGGCCTCGAGTCCTCCAAAAGGGTGGTCGTCACCGTAAACCGCGGCGACAACATGTCGCTGGTCTTTGATCGCGCAGGCTTGTCGGGCGCGGAACTGCAAAGCCTGCTCGACTCGGATAAAGGTGCCGCAGCACTCAGGAACATTTTCCCGGGGCAGACGCTTACATTCAACGTCGACGAAAAGCACCAACTCACGGAGCTCCGATTTGCCAAGTCAGCATTAGAAACCACGGTATTCACGAAAGAAGGAAGCAGTTTCAGGATGCTCTCCGAGATGAAGGAACCGGAGCTTCGGCACACATTTCGGCATGCGGTGGTGCAGAGCTCTCTTTTTAACGCCGGGGTGCAAGCTGGCGTTTCGAATCAGATGATCCTCGAACTGGCAAACGTCTTCGGCGGCGTAATGGACTTCGCGCTTGATCCTCGCAAGGGTGACACTTTCAGCGTGCTCTATGAAGAACGCTTCGTGGACGGAGAAAAAATCGGAGAGGGCGCGGTCATTGCAGCCGAGTATACAAACGAAGGACGACGCTACTCCGCGTACAGATTTGTTGATGAAAGCGGGCGTTCCGGTTACTTCAGCACCGACGGCGTAAGCATGCGCAAGGCGTTTTTGAGGTCACCCCTCGATTTCACACGCGTCACGTCCAATTTCAACATGCGGCGGATGCACCCCATTGCGAGAATCATCCGCCCGCACCGGGGTGTGGACTACGGGGCGCCGACGGGAACCCCGGTGTATTCCTCCGGCGATGGGAGAGTGCTTGAGTCTGGCTACGGCCGAGGCAACGGCAACTACGTCTATGTTCAGCACGACGGACAAATCACGACGCGCTATCTGCACCTGCATAAGCGGCTCGTAAAGAAGGGCCAGCGTGTAGAGCAAGGGCAGACCATTGGCACCGTGGGCGCAACAGGACTTGCGACGGGGCCACATCTCCATTACGAATTTCTGGTCAGCGGTGTGCAGAAAAATCCGCGGAGCGTGCTCGACAATCTTCCCCGAGCGCGGAGCCTGAGCGGCAAGGAACTTGCGCGCTTCCGTTCCGGGATTGCCGGATTTGATGCTCAACTCACGACCTATACCAAAGCGTGGGAGCTCGCCGTCGCCAGTAACGACGGTTGAGCAACGCCGTGGCGAGTGGTGTGACCTCTCTTTATGTCGGGCTTCTGTCGGGCACGAGTATCGATGCGATAGACGCAGCCGTCATTGCCACTGACGGACGGCGGGTTTCGCTGCTAGAGACCTCCAGTAAAGCCATACCCGCCAACCTCAGGCATAGGCTACTCGTACTTACTGAGGCGCCGCTGGTCAGCTTGGAGGAAGTCGGGGAGCTCGACAGGATACTCGGGGTGCTGCTAGCCGAAGCAGCGCTCGAGTTGTTGGAAAAGGCGGGCATCCCGGCACGAGACGTCCGCGCCATTGGCAGCCATGGACAGACCGTCCGTCATCGCCCGCCCAGAGGCGGGAAATACGGTTTCAGCACGCAGATTGGCGACCCGAATACCATCGCGGAATTGACTGGCATCTGCACGGTTGCGGACTTCCGGCGCCGCGATGTAGCCGCAGGCGGACAGGGCGCACCTCTAGTTCCTGCGTTTCACGACAGGATTTTTCGGGAGCCGGGTATCGACCGGGTCATCGCCAATATCGGCGGGATCTCCAATATCAGCCTCCTCCCCGGCGAGTCGATTGCCCCTGTCAGTGGCTTTGATACCGGGCCGGGTAACACCCTCATGGACGCCTGGACGCTGCGCCATCGCGACCAACCTTTTGACCGCGGCGGGCAGTGGGCAAAGACGGGCAGGCTGAACGAAGACCTTCTAGGCCATCTAATGACTCACCCGTTTCTCACAATGTCCCCGCCAAAGAGCACCGGAAGAGAGGAGTTCAACCTGGCTTGGCTTGGAGAAGCGCTGTCAGCCCTGCCTGGCATCGAACCACAGGACGTTCAGGCGACACTTTTGGAGTTTACCGCCCGCACTCTCTCTAACGGCATTCGTTTGTCCATCCCCACCTGCAAGGAGGTCTTCCTCTGTGGCGGGGGTGCGATGAACCATTTCCTTGTAGACCGGCTCAAGGCGCTGTTGGCTGAGCAGCGGGTAGCAACGACCGAAAGCCTGGGCGTGCACCCTGACTGGGTGGAAGCCTGCGCATTCGCGTGGCTTGCGCATCAAACGTTGGAGGGTGAATCCGGAAACCTGCCCGCTGCAACGGGTGCCAGCCGCCAAGCGTGTCTGGGAGGAATCTATCCGGGAGAGCGACTGCTCCGCACCTTATAAGGAGAAGGAAGAACCGCAGCCACAGGTGGTGGTCGCATTGGGGTTGCGAACCTGGAACCGCGACCCCTCCAGCCCTTCGACGTAATCTAGTTCAGACCCTGCGAGATAGGGATAGCTGAGCGCATCGATAACAACTGATACCCCGTCCGTATCGATGACAGAGTCGTCCTCTGCCAACGTTTCCTCAAAAGAAAACCCGTACTGGAAGCCGGAGCAGCCGCCGCCGGTCACATAGACGCGCAACCTGAGGCCCGGGTTGGCCTCATCAGAGATCAACTCAGCAACCTTGGCAGCGGCGCGAGCCGTGACCGTCAGCGCGACGGGAGAAAAACTCTGTACAGCAGACACCTAAAAGACCTCTGTGGGCGGCCGATTATGGATTTACCCGACAACCGCAGTCAACTATTCGTGGGGCGACCATCATGCACCAAGATCTTCACCGTGGTCTTGGGTTGGAGCGGCGGAATCGGCCTGATCGCGAGACGTCGACACCCTGTAGATCAACCGGCCGTTTAGCTGCGCACCACGGGTCATCTCAATAAGACTGTACTCCACATCCCCGTTAATGACCGCGGCAGCCGCGAGCTCAACATGCTCTGTGGAATGCACATTTCCGGAGACTTCACCGTTGATCACCACAACAGGAGCGCGGATATCGCCCAGCACTTGAGCGCCAGGCAAGACTCTTACGACCGCCTGCGCGTCGGGGCCCGCACGAATCTCTCCGATGACTCTTCCCTCGATCTCAAGCGTGCCTGTAAAGATGATATCCCCCTCCACCAGGGTGCCGGGAGAGATCAGGGTTGTGTCGTTGTGGCGACTGCCTCGGGGTTTTGAACTAAAGGGTGTGCGGAGCATTTTGTGAGTCCTCCTCGACCGTCCAGTCTTGCGTCGTCTCGAGTCGCTGGGGCCGGCCCTTGGATAGCTCTGCCACTATGCGGACTCCCTGCGGGCTAAATCCCTCCGGCAGGCGAAACTCGCCTTCCAGAACTTGAAAGTACAACAGTTTCAGCGGCTGCCCATCCAAGGGCAACAGAACGATCTTGCCTTTCTGCACACCCTTTACGGAAAGGCTGAATTTGCCTGAGAGCTCAGAGTGCTTCTGGGCGCGTTGCATGAACGTTACTCTGTAGAGGAAAACCCTTGGCTTCCCGGCACCCCGAAGCTCGAACTGGTGCAGTGTCAGCCCGCGCGTGCGGACCGAGCTGTCCATGAGACTCCTGTAGAGCTCACCCTCCCGGGACAGCCGATCAACTTCTGCCTGTGATTGGGACAGTTCAGAACGGACCTGCGAGGACGCTGCGGTTTCGATGCCCGACGCGGCTTGTAGATTGGCCACCTGCTGTTCGAGGACACGGATCTCGTCTGCCTTGGATCGGACATCGGCCTCGATTTCCCCCAGAGAGCCAGAGGCTGCGTCAGACGTGGAACTCAACCTGCCCATCCAGAACGCAGCGGCTAACAGGAGAAGAGCAGAGGCAAAGGCCGCGACACGAAGAACATTACGTCGGGCGGGGTCGTATCGCAGGACTTCAACTCGAGTGCCGGGACCACCCGAAGGCGCGGCCTGGGACCACCACCGTCGCTTGCTCATGGCAGCAGCGCCGCTCGCCCCAGCCCCGTGACCTCATTGAAGCCAAACATGATGTTGAACGCCTGCAAGGCCTGCCCCGCAGCGCCTTTCACCAAATTGTCGATGACCGACAACACGACCACAGTGTTCCTTCCCTGAGGCCGGTGGACGGCAAGTCGGCAGAGATTGGCTCCGCGCACCGATCGGGTCTGGGGATGGGAGCCGACAGGCATCACATCAACTGCAGGTTCATCGGCGTAGCGCGCTTCAAAGAGAGCCTGCAGATCCACGTCCTCGCGACGTAGCGTGGCAAAAAGAGTGGCGTGTATCCCGCGAATCATGGGCGCCAGGTGAGGCACAAAACTCAGTTGCACCGGCACATTGGCAACCGAAGACAATTCTTGCTCGATCTCAGGGAGGTGGCGATGACCCGAGACCGAGTAGGCCTTCAGGCTGTCGGCACATTCGGTGAGCAGGTTATCAATGTTTGCCTGCCGACCGGCGCCGCTCACTCCCGAGGCGGCACTGGCAATCAGCGAGTCAGCGGAAATCAACCCCGCCTCCAGCAGCGGAATAAACCCCAACTGGATAGCAGTCGGGTAACAACCGGGCACAGCCACGAGCCGCGCCTCGCGGATTTCCGTACGCCGGCGTTCCGGCAACCCATAGACAGCCCTATCCAGCCACTGGGGACTATGGTGGTCATGGCGATACCACCGCTCCCACACGCCCGCATTCCTCAGTCTGAAATCAGCCGAGAGGTCTATGACCCTGACGCCGGCATCAAGCAGCGCCGGCGCCACGTCCATGGCAACACCATGCGGGGTGGCGAAAAAGACCGCATCGCAAGTCTCGAGTCCGGCATGTTCAGGCGCAGAAAACGCCAGATCTACATGCCCGCGCAAATTCGGGAACAACGCGTCAACACGCAAGCCTTTCTCGGCGCGCGAAGTAATCGACACCAACTCGACGCCCGGATGCTCAGCCATGAGGCGGAGTAATTCCACCCCGGTATAGCCGGTGCCACCCACGATCCCTACCCGGACGGGACTCCGCATCATCATCGCCCTCAGAACATCACTCGATTCTATGCGCTAACAGCATGGCCGTGGGCTCCGCGAGCCTTTTATACTGCACGCGGGCAGCGCCAAGACCGAGCAAACGGGTCGCCGGGCGCTTGATATCCGTGTAGTCGTCCAGGCAACCCGCGATGGCGTCTTCTACAACCTACCTCTGGGCCAAGGCTTTCCACATCATTTTCATGGTGTGCTGGTTTGCAGGCCTGTTTTATCTACCGCGCCTGTTCGTCAATCACGCCATGACCGAAGATCCGGCAACCCGGCGTCAGCTTGCGGTGATGGAACGTAAACTCTACCGTTTCGTGACCCCCTTCGCCTGGCTCACCGCAGCACTGGGATTCTGGATGCTCTGGCAGGGCTGGAGCAGTTACAAACTCCAGATCTGGATCTGGGTCAAACTGATCCTCGTAGGCCTGTTGGTGGTCTATCACGCCTACTGCGGCAGGTTGGTGCAGGTCTTCGCGGAAGACCGAAACCGCCGCGGGCATGTGTTTTACCGCTGGTTCAACGAGTTGCCCGTAGTGGTCCTGTTCGCAGCGGTCATACTGGTCGTGATCAAACCTTTCTGAGGCTGTTGCCAGATGCATGCATCCGAGACGCTGTTCGAGCGGGCTTGCCGTGTTATTCCCGGCGGCGTCAACTCGCCGGTCCGGGCCTTCAAAGGCGTCGGGGGCAAACCGGTTTTCTTTGCGCGGGGTGAAGGTCCCTACCTTTTCGACGCCGACGGCAAGCGCTACATCGACTATGTCTGCTCATGGGGCCCGCTGGTGCTGGGCCACGGGCATCCTGCCGTACTCGAGGCGCTGTCGGTGCAAATGCACCGCGGCCTGAGTTTCGGCGCGCCCACAGAACTCGAAGTGGACATGGCAGAACTCCTGCGCCGCCTCATGCCCTCCCTGGAAATGGTGCGCATGGTGAATTCGGGCACCGAGGCCACCATGAGCGCCATCAGACTTGCACGAGGATTCACGAGCCGTAACAAGATTCTCAAGTTCGAAGGTTGCTACCACGGCCACAGCGATGCGCTGCTCGTGAAGGCAGGCTCGGGAGCGCTGACGCTCGGCGAACCCTCTTCACCCGGAGTGCCGCAGAGTGTCGCTGATGACACGTTGACGCTGCCGTACAACGACAGCGCCGCCGTGCGCGCGTTGTTTGCCGAGATCGGTGAGCAGATTGCCTGCGTGATCGTCGAGCCGGTGGCCGGCAACATGAATCTCATCCTGCCGGAGCCCGGTTTTCTCGAATGCCTTCGCGAGGTGTGCACCTCCTCAGGGGCGTTACTGATCATGGACGAAGTCATGACCGGTTTCAGGGTGTCGCCTGGCGGGGCCCAGGAACTCTTCGGTGTGAAACCCGACCTCACCACGCTGGGCAAGGTAATAGGTGGTGGTTTGCCGGTAGGGGCTTTCGGCGGGCGCGAGGATGTGATGTCCAGGCTGGCACCCAGCGGGCCCGTCTATCAGGCGGGTACGCTATCGGGCAACCCGCTTGCCATGGCGGCCGGGATCGCAACCCTCAAAGCTCTTTCTGCCGAAGGCGTGTTTCCTGCCTTGGTGGCGCGGACGCGAAAACTGCTCGACGGTATCTCAGGCGCGGCTCAGGAGGTCGGCATTCCTTTCACTACAGCGCAGGCCGGCTCGATGTTCGGCTTGTTCTTCACCAGCGCGGCGCGAGTCAGCTCCTACGCCCAGGCAACGAGCTGCGATCTGCCTTTGTTCCGCGCGTTCTACCACGCGATGTTGGAAGAAGGGGTTTACCTCGCGCCATCGGCCTACGAAGCAGGGTTTGTGTCGGCTGCACACACCGACGAGGTCATCGCCAACAGCATCGCCGCAGCAAGACAAGCCTTCGCAAGGATCCGCAAGCCTTAGTCTCGCGCCTGCAGGGCAAGCAACAGGCGGTGGTGAATGCCCTGAAATCCGCCGTTGCTCATGACGACGACGTGGTCGCCGTCCCGGCACTTGTCGACGACAGTCTGAATGATTTCCTCCACGGTCGCGCACACGGCGGCCGGAACCGGGCTCGAGGCCACCACGGACTCCATGTCCCAGTTCACGCCTGGCGGCTGGTACCAGAGCACCTGATCGGCAGCAGACGCACAGCCCGACAGTCGGTCTCGGTGTGAACCAAGGCGCATGGTGTTCGAACGCGGCTCAATGACCGCAATGATCCTTGCGGCGGCGCCCGTTGCACGCAGGCCTTCCAAAGTCGTTGCTATGGCGGTGGGGTGATGGGCGAAGTCGTCATACACGCTGACGCCAGCAACACTGCCCACGAGCTCCATCCGCCGCTTGACGCCCTTGAAGCACGAGAGCGCCGCAGCGGCATCAGCCAAAGTGACTCCGGCCTGAAGGGCTGCGGCTGCCGCAGCGGTGGCATTGGCCACATTGTGCCGCCCGGTGTGGCACCACTGCACATGCTCCTTTTGGCCTCCCGCGAGAAGCGAGAACGCCATTGCGCCCGGGTCCGTGATGATCGCGACGCAGTCGAGATCGGCCTGATCAAGTCCAAATCGCATGGTCCTCGACCAACAGCCTGATGCCAGCACCCGATCCACTGCCGCATCGCCCGCGGGATGGATGATGCAACCGCGTGCGGGCACCGTGCGCACCATATGGTGGAACTGACGTTCGATCGCAGCAAGGTCGGGAAAGATATCGGCGTGATCGAATTCGATGTTGTTGATCACCAGCGTGCGCGGCCGGTAATGAAGAAACTTGGAGCGCTTGTCGAAAAAGGCCGTGTCGTATTCATCGGCCTCGATGACAAAACACTCGCCCTGCCCAAGACGCGCCGAAAGCCCGAAATCCGCCGGAATACCACCGATCAGAAAACCCGGCGCCCTGCCGGCGCACTCGAGTATCCAGGCGAGCATGCTGCTGGTGGTGGTCTTGCCGTGAGTACCGGAAACGGCGAGCACATGACGGTTGTGCAACACGCCGTCCCACAGCCACTCCGGACCCGAGATATAAGAAATGCCCGCATCGAGAACCCACTCGACCAGCGGGTTACCCCGTGACAGTGCATTCCCGATAACGACGAGGTCGGGGCGTGGCTCGAGATGGGAAGGCTCATAACCCTGCAATACCTCGATGCCCGCATCGCGCAGCTGGTCGCTCATGGGCGGGTAAACATTGGCATCGCAGCCACGCACTGCGTGGCCAGCCTCGCGGGCGAGGATCGCGAGTCCTGCCATGAAAGTGCCGCATATCCCGGCGATGAAAATCTGCATGAAAGCTACCGGCGGGACGCATAGGATAACGACCGCCCGAAGTGTAGCATTTGCCCCGCGCTGGCCCCGCGACACGGATGCTCTGGGTCTGGCTGGCTGCATCCCAAGGATCCGGAAAACGTCATGGCCCCCAAAAACGCCTTTTATGCTCAATCCGGAGGAGTCACCTCCGTCATCAACGCGAGCGCCTGCGGCCTCATCGAGACCGCCCGAAAACACCGCAAGCAGATCGGCAAGGTCTTCGCCGGTCGCAACGGCATCATCGGCGCGCTGCGCGAAGATCTCATCGACACAAGCAAAGAAACCGCGCGCGCGATCGCAGGTCTTCGCAGCACACCCGCAGGGGCCTTCGGCTCCTGCCGGTACAAACTGAAGAGCCTCGAAGAGAGCCGTGCTGAATACATGCGCCTGATCGAGGTCTTCCGTGCGCACGACATCGGCTATTTCTTTTATAACGGCGGCGGCGACTCAGCCGACACCTGCCTGAAGGTCTCGCAGTTATCCGAGAGCCTGAACTACCCGATCCAGGCCATACATATTCCCAAAACCGTCGACAACGATCTGCCACTCACGGACAACTGCCCGGGTTTCGGATCGGTCGCCAAGTACGTGGCGGTATCGACCCTGGAAGCAGGACTCGACGTGGCCTCCATGTGCGAGACCTCGACCAAGGTGTTCATTCTTGAGGTCATGGGGCGGCATGCAGGCTGGATCGCGGCAGCCGGAGGGCTCGCAGCGCGCGTCGCAGGCGATCCGCCACACCTGATTCTTTTCCCGGAGATCGCATTTGACCGCGAACGTTTTCTGCGCGGCGTGGAGCGGGCGGTGAAGCGACACGGCTACTGCGTAGTCGTTGCATCGGAGGGAGTGCAGTATGCGGACGGGCGCTTCCTCGCCGATGCCGGCACAATCGATGCCTTCGGACACAAGCAACTCGGCGGCGTAGCGCCCACGCTTGCCGCCATGGTGAAAGAAAGCCTCGGTTACAAGTACCACTGGGCGCTGGCCGACTACCTGCAGCGGGCCGCCCGACACCTGGCCTCGAAAACCGACGTAGAGCAGGCTTATGCAGTCGGCAAAGCGGCAGTGGAACTGGCACTGGAAGGGCGTAATGCGGTAATGGTCACGATCGAACGCGGCAAGGGCAAACGCTACAGTTGGTCAACTGGCGAGGCGCCTCTAGCCCGAGTGGCGAATTCGGAACACAAACTGCCACGCAATTTCATCACTCGCGATGGCTTCGGCATCACCGACAAGGCGCGCGAGTACCTGAGCCCCCTGATCGCCGGCGAGGACTATCCGTCTTATAGCGGCGGGATTCCCGATTACACGCGGCTCAGGCTGGTGTCGGCACCGCGAAAGCTCAAGAAGCGCTTCAGGGTCTGAGAGGCCTTCATTCAGCGAACTGAAGGCCTACGCCCCCCGGATCAGCCCGCACCACGAGCACCGGAACCACAGGGCCTTCCTCGGGAAGGTCCAGTATCTGCACCGTGATCTCGTCGCCGATGGCTAGCTCGAAAGGGCCATTAAGGAGATAGAGCCCGCCGTCAGAGACGTCCCCCGTGCGAAAAACCGCACTCCCACACGAGGGATGGGTGACCTGGACTCGGGAGCCAAAACGCATCCTGAAGAACTGCCGTCGCTCCCTCATAAATCCCGGGCCTCCCCGCGGCTGCAATCAAAGCCCCGACTCTACGCGCATGCGACGATGGCGCCAAATAGATGCTCTGCCGGTAATCGTTCACTGTGGCAATATCGCCGGGGTTGCTAGAGTTATGAATCGGCTGGCTGTGAACGCGGTCCGCCGGTTTCGAATAACCCCAGCAAAGAGAGTTCGGCCTCATGAGTCTCAGCAAGGTCCCGACCGGCAAGAACCCGCCGCACGAAATCAACGTCATCATCGAGATCCCCGCGCACAGCGACCCCGTCAAGTACGAAGTCGACAAGAAAAGCGGTGCGATCTCCGTGGACCGCTTCATGTCCACCACGATGTTCTACCCCTGCAACTACGGCTACATCCCCAATACACTCGCCGATGATGGCGACCCGCTCGATGTACTCGTGCACACGCCCCACAACGTCATCAACGGAACAGTCATCCGGTGCCGGCCGATCGGCATCCTCAAGATGAGCGACGAAGCTGGTGAGGACGCCAAGCTGGTCGCGGTTCCGGTGAGCAAACTCACGCCCCTTTACGACGATGTCCACGAAGTGACCGATCTGCCCAAGCTTTTGCAGGCGCAGATATGCCACTTCTTCGAGCACTACAAGGACCTCGAAGAAGGCAAATGGGTCAAGGTAGAAGGCTGGGGCAACGCTGCCGAGGCCAAGGAAGAAATCCTTAAGTCGATCGCCGCTTTCATAGCCGACGAGGGCGACCCCGGGGAGTGATCGTCAGGGCCCCTAAGGGGGCGCATTGCCGAAGCACTGGTCCATTTCCAGCGCAGGCGCGGGCGCCCCTGCTTTGCCGACAACCCGCGCGGGCACTCCGGCGGCCGTAACATGCGGGGGCACATCGTCCAGCACCACGCTGCCGGCGCCTATCCTCGCTCCCTCGCCAATGTTGACGGGGCCAAGTGCCTTTGCCCCGGCGCCAAACAGCACACCGTTGCCAACAATCGGGTGACGCTGGCCCGATGTCAGCCCGCTCCCACCGAGCGTCACCCCATGCAGCATGGACACGTCGTCTCCCACACCTGAGGTTTCGCCGATCACGATGCCAGTGCCGTGATCGATCATGATCCCGCGACCAATAACCGCGGCAGGATGAATATCAACGCCGAAGCAAACCGACGCGCGGCTCTGCAACAAACTCGCCAGCCAAAAGCGGCCGTTCACCCAGAAAGCATGCGCAAAGCGGTAGGTCTGGAGCGCATGAAAACCCTTGAAGCTGAGGAACGGAAGCACCAAGGCATCACACGCCGGATCCCGCCTCCGGTGTGCGAGCAGGTCTGCGCAGGCTGCAAGACCTATGGCTGTATCAAGCGCTGCCGCCTCACCAAGGATCTCGCCAAACAGCATCGGGGTGAGCATGTCCGTCGACAGGCGCACCGCGAGCACGGCGACCAGCGCGGATTCAAGCGAGGCGTGACGCAGCACGCTGCCGTGGTAGAGGCTGGCGAGCACCGGCTCATCGATGCTCCGCTGCAATGCCTCCGCGCGGAGTGTCGTCCAGATACGTGACGCCTGTTGCCGGTTCATGCCGATCCTCGCCTGTCGAAGAGCGGGCGAAAGGCCAGGGGATAGGAGTCGGCACCGAGCAGAGAAAAGCGCTGCAACAGGAGTTCGAGCGAGGTCTCTACCGCGTCCCACAGGACCAGCCCCGACCCCGCTAACAGTTCGCGCAGCCGAGCCACGTCCAGCGCCGCCTCGCAATACGCTGCGACCGGTGCGTAACTCAGATGCCAAGGCTCACCGGCCACGCCAGCGCCGAGCCCCTGATACGGTCTGAAGAACCCGTGCATCGTACCCTCCCTGAGCCCGAGCTCCAGCCAACAGCCCAAGCGCGCGAACATCCCGCCCTCCTCATACTCCGCTACCCGCAGACCGGGGCTCACCCCTGGCGGCATGGCAGCAGCGTCTACGACATCGAAATCGCTTCCCCAATGGTGGCGGGAGGCGCCGGGTAGAGCCGACCAGCGCAGGATCGCCAGAACCAGCGCGTCCGGCGCCAGAGCGGTCGCGTCGAGCTCGTTCTCGGCATCATCGAGCAGCGTGCGCTCGCCCCTCGCCTTGCCGTTCCAGATCTGCAACTGCCGCGCGAAACTGCGGTATCCGCTTACCACGCGCAAATCCAGACCGGCTCTGGAGCCTTCCGCTCGCAGGGACATGATGGCAGCAGCGGCAGCCGGGTGCAGGCTGACTTCGCCGATGCTCGCCTCCGGATCGAGCCGGGCGACATGCGTGCCGCGCAGCCCGAGCAACTCGTCGATGGATGGAATGACCACGGGCGACATCATGAGCCTTGCCACCTTGCCGCGAAGGCCCGCAAGGCCATTCAGCCCATCAGCCCGCGCAAATAGCGCAGCCGTATGGCGACAGGCTCGACTACTGCGTCCCGTGAGCGGGCCAGCACCTCGGCGACTTCACGCGCGCCTGCCTGCGCGTTGGCACGCAGGCTGCCGGCAAGCGACAGCGGCAGATGCCGCAACCGCCAAGGCTCGAAAACCACGCTGCCCTCACTCGCAATGGCACGACACTCACGGATGGTAAAGCGCAACCGATGCCCGACAATTCCCTGAATCTCGCCCATCGCAGACCCTGCTACAACCAGGCTTTCAACCAGCGCCTCGACGCCGAACAGTTCCGCAACGGCGATATCTTCGGCGATCTTTTCCGTGCGGATCGCCAGATACTGGGAGAGTCGCCGGTACTCACGGCGCACGCGGGCTCCAAACAGCGGATCGTCCACCCCAACCGAACCCGCATTGATGGCCGCCCAGTCGTTTTGTCGCAGCTTCTCGGTAGCGCGCGGAAACAGGCGCCCTTCCTCGGTATTGATGTGTTCCCGGTAAAAGCCGATGTAGCGATCGCACAGGTATTTGAGCCGCCGGCCATCGGCCTGGGTTCCCCTGCTGACGATTCGCTCCAGCTCGTCGAGAAGCTCCCGGCTACGTCGATAAATTTCCGCGTGCCCAGCCTCCAGCACCCGGATGATCTCGACCGAACCGGGATCTCTCCTCACGAGCCGCTCGAACAGCAGCTCCTCCCGCGGGTGGTGGTATTCGTCGGGAAAATCGGCCATGTAACGGACGATGTCCTGCATCAGCCCGTGATCCGGCTCGCGCCCAGGCAGGAGCTGGTCGGACTGCTGGCTGAGCGCATCGAGCAGGGATGCCAATTGCCGATGTTCGTTATTGAGCGCGACCATGATCCCGGGGGCAGCACACGCCTCCACCAGCCTGCTCTTCCTGGTCCGGGCAGAACGCACCGCACTCGGCTGTGGGGCCCGGGAAGACCGTGAAGCCACGACCGCAGCAACTGGCTTGCGCCGGGAGCGCCGAACGGACAGGGGTGGAATATCCTGCGTTGTCTTCACTGGAGTCTCTCCGAGCCCGTCACGGCACACCCATTTGCGCAGGAGGCGAGTGGCAGGATATATACCGGATGGCGAATGTGGAATGCCACCCCGACATCGAGCCTTGCTGCACACGAATCCCTCAAATCCTTCTGCTCTAAAATCCCAACACCATGATCACCCGACTGACCCCGGCCGACCGAGCCTCGCTTGACTCGATCCAAGAGGGCGCGTGCCTGCGGATAGACCTCGAGGAAAGCAGCCTGATTGCACTTCGCAGGGAGGGAGTGCTCAGCGTGTTCCTTAATCGCTGCCCGCACCGCGGCACCGAACTCGACTGGAGTCCCGGCGCGTTCCTGGCGACGGACGGCCATCACCTGCAGTGCGCCACCCACGGCGCCTTGTTCGATCCGGTCACCGGGCAGTGCATCAGTGGCCCATGCACGGGCCAGCGTCTCGAGCGCGTAGACCTCGGGCTCCCTGATTAGGGAAAATGCAATCAGGCGGAGGAATTCGATACTTTTTGGAACCGCAGAGTGCTTACGTCAAAGGCAGTCATTCGTTAGAATGCCGGCCTTTTTCGCTCTCCGGATGATTCGCCGGCCACACACCGAAGACGATCCCGTCCCAACCGGTCCGGCACGAAGAGGCTCTTCCCAGTGAAAAAACCTGCTAAAAAAATTGCCGGGGTGCTCGCCAAGAAACCCGCCAAGGCGCCAGTAAAGCCCTTGAGCAAGAAGCCCGCACCGTCCAAGCCGGCGGCAAAAACCGCCCCAAAACTCGCCGCCAAACCAGCGGCAAAGCCTGCCGCCAAGGCAGCACCCAAAGCAGCACCCAAAGCCGTACCCAAGGCTGCACCTTCAAAGGCCAAGACGATGCCCCCCACGAAATCTACCAAGCCAGCGGCTGAAGCCGCGAAGCAGGAAAAAGCCAAAAGCGCCGCCGCGACTCAAACGAAGGCCGCCCCGCCGGCGGCAGTCGCCAAGGCCGCCCCGGAACCCGCGCCCATCAAGGTTGAGGCGCAATCAGCTCCGGCTGCTCCGAAGCAAATCGGAGCCAGGGTTCCCAAACCCCGACCCGCCACGGAGTTGCGCTCCAGAACGGCACCCCGCAAGCCCTCCTCGGAGTTCAAGAACTTCACGCCCTACCTACCCGCCAAGGGTGAGGGCTACATGAACGAGGAACAGAAGAACCACTTCCGGGGGATTCTGCTCAGCTGGCGTGATGAGTTGATGGTCGAAGTTGACCGCACCGTCTCCCACATGAAAGACGAGGCTGCGAACTTCCCGGATCCGGCAGACCGGGCCACTCAGGAAGAAGAGTTCAGCCTGGAACTGCGCACCCGCGATCGCGAGCGCAAGCTGATCAAGAAAATCGAGAGCACCCTGGACCTCATCGACCAGGACGTTTACGGCTACTGCGATGCCTGTGGCGTCGATATCGGCATCAAGCGTCTCGAAGCGCGCCCCACGGCAACACTCTGCATAGACTGCAAAACGCTCGAAGAAATCAAGGAGCGCCAGGAGCACGGCTGAGGCGACGCCACCGCGCGCAGCTTGCTTGCCGCGGGCGATCAAGGTGTACCGCGGCCGTTTTGCGCCATCTCCTACCGGGCCCCTGCATCTGGGTTCGCTGTTCACTGCCGTGGCGTCGTGGCTCTCAGCCAAGGCGGCCAGAGGGCAGTGGCTGCTACGTATCGAGGACATCGATCCCCCTCGCGAACCCCCGAGCGCAATCGGGAGAATTTTCTCCAGCCTGAGGACCCACGGCCTGGTCTCTGACGAGACTGTTCTCCTCCAGCGAGACCGCCATGAGGCCTATGCCGCGGCGGTGGAGGATCTGCTAGCGGCAGAACACGCCTTCTACTGCACCTGCAGTCGCCAGGACCTTGCCGTAGCACGAGAACAGCATCCACCTCAGTGCGCCAACTCGAAGCAGTCCCCCGGGGTCCCTGCGTCAATTCGCGTGCATATGCCTGCAGACCGGTATTCTTTCGAGGATGCACTGCTCGGGCATGTCGATGTCCCTGTTACGGAGGATTCCTTCGTGATCAGGAGAAAAGACGGCTTGTTCGCCTATCACCTCGCAGTGGTGGTGGACGATGCGTTCCAGCACATCAGCCATGTCGTCAGGGGGCGCGACCTGCTCGACTCGACGCCGTATCACCTGCGACTGCAGCACTTGCTAGGCCTTCCCACGCCGGTGTACTCACACCTGCCGCTGCTGTTGAACGATCAGGGACGGAAATTGAGCAAGCAAAACCTCGCAGACCCACTCGATGACGACATGGCCCCCGACAACCTGCGCTTCTGTCTCGAGGCCCTTGGCCAGCCCCAAGCGCCGGCTCGGCTCGGAGACTGCGCAAGTCTGCTGGCCTGGGCAGTGGAACACTGGGACTGCAGCCGTGTTCCCCGCCACGATCTGCCCGTTACGCGCCAGACCTGAAATTCACCCGTGTGCTTGGCAGCGAGCGCCACTCCTGCTTACCATCAAGTCCACCCTTGGCGGGCGCTCACAGCCTCCATGTACATCAATCGTGTCCTGCTGCTGGTTCTCGTGCTGCTCTACGTGTTTTCGCCGGTACTGAACAGCTGGGTAGCTGCCGCACCGTCGGGCTGGTACCGACCGCAACTCGTCTGGCTGGGCATCATCACAATCGTCGCCGTGGCGATGTACCGGGACTCGCGTCATGGGAATTGAGCTCGGCACGCTGTTCCTGGTGGGCGTCCTGTATCTCTGCGTGCTCTTCGCGATCGCGTGGCTCACGGATCGCAACGTCATCCCGGCATCACTTGCTGGCAAGCCGTGGGTCTACACGCTCTCGCTCGGTGTCTTTGCCTGCGGCTGGTCGCTGTTCGGCATGACTGCGGTGGCCGAGGGTCACGGCTACAGCTATCTCAGCTATTTCGTCGGCACGGGGGCGCTGTTTCTTTTCGCACCGTTGCTACTGCTGCCGTTGTTGCGGATCTGCAGGCGGATGCAGTTCACGTCGCTGGTCGATGTGCTGGCCTACCGCTACCGGGGCACCGCGGTTGGCGCGATCGTCACGCTGGGCATGATCGCAGCGTCGCTGCCTCTCATGGCCGCACAGATACGCGTTGTCTCCAGCGTTGCGTCCCTGCTGGGCAAGGTGGAGCCACAGGATCCGGCGGGAGGTGGAACGGCCCTCGCCTTCGCCGCGGCCATCGCCGTGTTTGCCATCCTCTTCGGTACACGTCCGATTTCAGATCGCGAGCGTCACAGCGGGTTGGTCGTGACGATGGCCTTCGAATCGCTGATAAAACTGGTGGCCTTCCTGATGATAGGGGTCCTTGCCGTCCACGCTGCTTTCGGCGGCACTGACGGCATGCACTCATGGCTGGCAGAGAGACCCGCACTAACCGGCGCGCTTGGACGGGCGTCAGGAGACAGCGAGAGCCACATCCTGATGCTGATGTTTTTCGGCGCTGCAACAGGCCTGCCGCATCTGCTGCATATGGCGCTCTATGAAAACCCCAGGATGCGGGCCGTAACCCGCGCGAGTTGGGGGTTTCCGCTGCTGCTGTTGTTGCTCAGCCTGCCTGTGCTGCCGGTGCTGTGGTCGGGCATGCGTCTGGGGGTGAACGTGCCCGCGGAGTACTACGCCGCGGGCATCGGCATCGCCACCAACTCCTCGCTGATCTGCTTTGCGGCCTTCATCGTGGGACTGTCGGCGGCCAGTTCCACCATCATCGTGATGTCGCTGGCGCTGTCCTCTATCTGCCTCAACAATTTCGTGCTGCCGCTGTATCGGCTGAGTGGGGCCACGGATCTCTACCGGGGCTTGGCAGTGGTGCGCTCGCTGCTGATCGCACTGGTGATACTCGGTGCGCACGTCTTCTACTCCACGTTTGCCGGCCGCCTGTCCTTGGAGACCCTGGGCTTCTCGTCCTTCGTGGCCGCAGCGCAGTTCTTTCCGGGAACGCTGGCACTGCTGTACTGGCCCGGCGCCACTCGCGCCGGCTTCATAGCCGGGCTGCTCAGTGGTTTCGCCGTCTGGCTACTCGCACTGCTCGGCCCAGATACCGGACATCTGGCGGGCGCGGTGCAGGCCTCCCTGCCTTTTGCGATCGAAAGCAGCCATTGGGGCAGTGCTGCAATCAACAGCCTCGCCCTCAACACGCTGGTGCTGATCACACTCAGCTGGCTGGGGAAGCAGAGTCCGGAAGAGCGCGAAGCCGCGCAGGCCTGCAACGCCAACAATCTGAGCGGACCACCCGGATACCGCCTGCAACTGCGCTCGCCACGTGAGTTCGTCGAGGCACTGCAGCCTGCCCTGGGGCGCGAGAGCGCGGAGCGGCAGGTCGCCCGTGCGCTGGACGATCTGGCCTTTGACGCCGGGGAGTCACGGCCTTTTGCCATGCGCCGTCTGCGGGACCGCATCGAGGCCAACATGTCGCGCCTGATGGGCGCGGCCGTCGCCATGGACGTGGTCGGCAGCAGCCTTCCCCATGAGACACGCGCCGCGGGTGAAACGCCTGATGATCTGCTCCTGGTCGACTCGCGCTTGGACAGCCACCGTCGCGATCTCACCGGACTGGCAGCGGAACTGGACGCCATGCGGCGCTTCTATCGCACAACCCTGCAGGATCTTCCGATCGGGGTGTGCGGGGTAAATGCCAGCGGCGAAATAGTGATGTGGAATCACGGCATCGAGAAAACGACGGGGATCGCCGCGGCGGCGGTCATCGGCTCCATGCTCGATTCGCTGCCGGCACCCTGGGCAGGACTGCTGGGTGATTTCCTCGCCTCGGGCAATTCGCGCGTACAACCGCAGCGTGTGGAGCGAGGCGACAGCAGCGCCTGGATATCGCTCCACAGCAGTGCCAACGAGAGCAGCCCGGACGCCCGCTTCGTACTGCTCGAAGACGTCACGGAGAACCGCTTACTGCAGGAAGAACTCTTCCACAGCGAACGTCTGGCATCGATAGGGCGGCTTGCGGCAGGCGTGGCGCACGAGATCGGCAACCCGGTTACGGGCATCGACTGCCTCGCCCAGAACCTGCTCGCCGAATCCACTGACGAGAACGTCGGGGAGGGGGCGCGGCAGATCCTGCGCCAGACCCATCGCATCGGGAGCATAGTCGGCACCTTGGTGAACTTTGCGCACTACGGCGGCGAACCCACGGGTGCTGCCGGGGCCCTGGAGCCGGCCGCCTGCGCGGACGAGGCGATCTACCTGCTTGGGCTTGACCAGCAGGGTACTGCCGTTCAGTTCAGAAATGAGTGCCCACGTGGGCTTCAGATCGCCGGTGACGGTCAGAAACTGCTGCAGGTCTTCGTGAACCTGTTGAGTAACGCGCGGGATGCCTCGACGGCGCAGGGTTTGATACGGATAGCAGCGCACGCGCAGGGCGCCGAGGTGATCGTCGAGATCATTGACCAAGGCTGCGGGATACCCGAGGCCAGGCTGGGCAAGGTGTTCGAGCCGTTCTTCACCACCAAGTCACCAGGCGAGGGCACAGGGCTCGGGCTCGCCCTGGTTTACTCGATAGTCACCGGGATGGGAGGTTCCGTGACCGCCGAAAGCCCGGTCGATCCACGGACGGGGCGCGGCACGCGGATGGTGCTGCGCTTCGAGGCACTGACCGCGACCTGATGGCAGGCTCCCGGCTCGGGCTGGCAAATCAGACGTCAAGGGGCTAAGGTTCGTTGCGGCCCCCCGCGCACACCATGAGGCTGTAACCGTGCCGGAGATTCTCGTCATAGAGGACGAATCGGTCATTCGGGCCGCCTTGCGCCGTTTCCTGGAGCGCAACAAGTTCCGTGTGGCAGAAGCGGGAAGCGTGCGCGAGGCCGAAGACTCTTACCGGCTCGACCGCTTCGACCTCATCATCAGCGACCTTCGCCTGCCCGGCGCACCGGGCACCGATATCATCCAGCGCTGCGGCGACGTGCCGGTGCTGATCATGACAAGCTATGCAAGCCTGCGCTCCGCCGTAGACGCGATGCGTCTCGGGGCAGTGGATTACATCGCAAAACCCTTCGACTACGACGACCTGCTCGGCGCCATCAAACGCATCCTGCTTGACCGTAAATCGGCTACATCGGCACCCGCCGCGGGCGGGGGCGCGAGCGCTCCAGAGCCTGGTTTTTCCGGGATGATCGGCAGCTGCACCCCGATGCTCCAGGTGCAGGAACGCATCCGGAAGGCCGCGCCCACCCCGGCGACGGTGCTCGTAACAGGAGAGACCGGCACCGGCAAGGAGCTGGTGGCGCGGGCGATTCACACTGCCAGCCAGCGCGCCGAAAAGCCTCTGGTGTGCGTCAACTGCGCGGCCATACCGGAAACGCTGATCGAATCCGAACTCTTCGGCTACGAAAAAGGCGCATTCACGGGTGCAGCAGCCAACCGCATCGGACTGATCGAGGCGGCTGACGGCGGGACACTCTTTCTGGATGAGATCGGCGAGCTCCCCTTCGAGGCGCAGGCGCGATTGTTGCGATTCATCCAGGAGGGCGAGATACGTGCGATCGGCTCGGTGCAGTCACGCAAGGTCGATGTCCGCCTGATCGCAGCCACCCACCGCAACCTGAAAACACTGTGCGAAGAGGGGCGCTTCCGCTCGGACCTGTTCTATCGCATCAACGTGCTGCCAATCGCGCTGCCGCCGCTCAGGGACCGTGGAGGCGATGTCCTGTGCATAGCCGAGGCACTGCTGGCGGACGCCTGCCGCCGGCATGAACGCGGGCCGCTGCATTTCTCTCGCGACGCCCTTCATGCCATCGCCGGGCATCGCTGGCCAGGGAATGTACGGGAGCTGGAGAACGCCGTGGAGCGCGCCGTGATCCTCTGCGAAAGCGCCGAAATCTCCCATGAGGCCCTTGGGATCGACCTCGACCTGAGCGACCTCGCGGAACTCGGACCTGTGGAGTCGGGTGCCGTGGAAGTGAGCCCGCGTGCCGAGGATCCGTCTGAGGATCTGTCACTGGAGGAGTACTTCCAGCGCTTCGTGCTGCAGAATCAGGACCACATGAGCGAGACCGAGCTGGCACGCAAATTGGGCGTGAGCCGCAAATGCCTCTGGGAGCGTCGTCAGCGTTTCGGCATGCCGCGTCGCAAAGGCGGCGCCGAGGAAGCAGGGCCAGGCAGACGATCAGCTTGATAGAAAAGTTGTTACTGGACATATAAACGTAACGTCTTGCGGGTTCAAAAGTAACGTTTCTGCGATGAATCCTGTTCAGCAAGGCCTTCATCCTTTCGCAACAATTTGATCTGAATCATTTTTCCCTGATTGGCACGCAGAATGCTTTTCTATTCTCATAAGAATAAGACGCGAAAAATAAGACCAACCGGGATGAAGACCTCCAGAGGGGAAGCCGACAGGCTTCCCCTTGTTGTTTCAGGGTCGTGAATTCGTGTGCCAGTTGCCCTGTGCTACACTCCGGCGCACTCCCGCACCTGCCACAGAAGCACTCTTTATTGAACCCACCTCCCAGCTCCGGCCCCCTGCGTGACGCCACCGGGCCACGCCGTTACGGCGCCCGTGAGCATGGCATCAGTCCAACTGGCATCAGCCAGGATGCCCTCAGTGTCGTGCGCTCACTGCGCAGTGCAGGCTTCGAGTCCTACCTTGTAGGCGGTTGCGTCAGGGACCTGCTGCTCGGTCGCCCCCCTAAAGATTTCGATGTTTCCACCAGCGCCCATCCCGCAGAGGTACACGCGCTGTTTCGCCGCTCCCGCATCGTCGGCAGACGCTTCCAGATCGTGCATGTACGCTCGGGGCGCGAGATCATAGAAGTCTCGACTTTCCGCGGCCACCACAGCCCGGGGTTCGACAGTGACCCCGAAACCGTGGAAAGCGGCGAGGGAGACGAGGAAGCGATCGAGATATCGAGCCAGAACAGCGCCGTCTGCGCAAACTCGGGAATGCTGCTCCGGGACAACGTTTTCGGCACCGTGGAGGAGGACGCCCTGCGGCGCGACTTTACGGTCAACGGTCTCTACTACGACCCTGATGCCGATATCGTCCTGGATTTCTCCACCGGCGTAGCGGACCTGGAGTCACGCCTCCTGCGGGTGGTGGGAGATCCTGCCCAGCGCTTCCAGGAAGATCCGGTGCGGATGATCCGTGCGATCCGCTTCGCAGCCAAGCTCGACTTCCTCATAGATCCTTTCGCGGTGGCGGCGATTGCACGCTGTCGCCAGTTGCTCGAGGGAGTTGCCGCCGCCCGTATGTTCGAGGAGATCCTCAAGCTGCTTCTCGCAGGGAAGGGTGAGAAAACCTTTGCCTTGCTGGAGCACCATCGGATCTTCGAGTTGCTGTTCCCCGCCACGGCAGATGCCATCCGCCGCGCACCGCTGCAGAGAAACCTCGTCACCGCAGCGCTTCGCAACAGCGACGAACGCATTGCCAACGACAAAACCGTGACGCCGGCGTTCCTGTTTGCCGCGCTGCTCTGGCCGCCCATGATCCGCCGCATGCAGATGCTGGTGGGCAAGGGCGAGCCACCGGTGGCGGCACTCCATGAGGCCGCGGCAAATGTGGTGGGTGCACAGGTGCAGTTGATCACCATCCCGCGCCGTTTTGCCACGCCCATGCGGGAGATCTGGGAGTTCCAGCACCGCCTGGAGGCCCGCCGCAGCCCGCAGCGTCTTCTCAGCCATCCACGCTTCCGTGCCGCCTATGACTTCCTGCTACTGCGAGAGCAAGCCGGGGAAGACCTGGATGGCGCCGGTCACTGGTGGACCCAACTGCAAGCCGGCGAAGAACCAGCAGCACCCCGCAGCAGCGCCGAGGACTCCGCTCCCGTACGCCGGCGCCGGCGCCGCAAACCGCGCGGCGGGGCCCGCAGCGATGGCGGCTGAGGCCAGGGTCTTCATCGGCATCGGCAGCAACCTCGGCGACCGCGCAGCACATGTCGGCTTCGCCACCACTCGACTCTCCAGACTTCCCCGGACGCGTCTTCTGCGAGTCAGCCCGTGGTATCTCAGCAAAGCCGTCGGCCCGGGCGCGCAGGGCGACTACCTGAACGGCGTCGCCGAACTGCGCTCTACACTCACGCCGTACACGCTGCTGCAAGCTCTTCATGACATCGAGCGTGCGGCGGGCAGGATTCGCGCGGAGCGCTGGGGCCCGCGGACCCTGGACCTCGATTTGCTGCTTCACGGACAGACCTGCGTTGATGTGCCCAGGCTGCAAGTGCCCCATCCGCGCCTTGCCGAGCGCAATTTCGTCGTCTTTCCCCTGAGCGATCTCGCGCCCTCACTGATGCTCCCTGGCGGGCAGCGCCTGCAGTCGCTCCGGGCGCGGATGAGCGACGGGGATCTGGAACGCCTCGGCTCGGCGGGAGGAACGCACGATGGCGCCGCGTGAGGCACGCGTTCCGCGCTACATCGCCGTCGAAGGTCCTATCGGGGCCGGTAAGAGCACCCTCGCGCGACGGCTGGCCGATACCTTCGGGCATCAGACAATGCTCGAAGAGGCCGCCGACAATCCGTTCCTCGAAGCCTTTTACCGACAGCGCTCGCGCAATGCCCTTGCCACCCAGCTTTACTTCCTCTTCCAGCGCGTGCGGCAACTCGATGTACTGCGTCAGGCCGATCTCTTCGAGTCGGGGCGCGTTGCGGATTACCTGATCGAAAAAGACCGCCTCTTCGCCCAGGTAAATCTGGCAGTCGATGAGTTCGGCCTCTACGAAATGATCTTCGAACGCCTGATGCCGAGCGCGCCCCGGCCGGAACTCGTGATCTATCTTCAAGCGCCGGTCGATGTGCTCTTCGAGCGCGTCCAGCGACGGGGCATCGCGTTCGAGCAGATGATCGAGCGGCGTTATCTGGAGCAACTGAACGAGGCCTACAGCCAGTTCTTCCATTTTTATGACGACGCGCCGCTGCTGATCGTGAACGCGGCGTCTATTGACTTCGCAAATGACGATAAACACTATAACGAACTCGTTGATTACATCCTTCAGGTAGGGCCCGGTCGGCACTACTTCAATCCCACTTTCTTCTGATCACGCGGCACACATGAAAGCGGTAACCGTCAGGACGCTGCGCGACATGAAGCGCGAGAAGCAGCGCTTCAGCTGCGTGACGGCCTACGACGCGAGTTTCGCGCGCGTAGCCGAGGCCGCGGGCATAGAGACTCTTCTGGTGGGCGACTCGCTGGGCATGGTGCTGCAGGGCCATCCGACAACCCTTCCTGTCACCATCGCCGACATGTGCTATCACACGGCCAGCGTCAGCCGGGCGGTCTCACGGCCGCTGGTCATCGCCGACATGCCGTTCATGTCCTACGGCTCGCAGGCAGACGCGCTGGAAAACGCGTCGCGGCTGATGCGTGCTGGCGCACACATGGTGAAGATGGAAGGTGGTGCCTGGCTGTCCGGGAGCGTGCGCGCACTCACCGAGCGCGGCGTACCCGTGTGCGGACACCTGGGGCTCACGCCGCAGTCGGTAAACAGTTTTGGCGGCTGGATTGTGCAGGGCCGTGACCCGGCGGATGCGCAGCGGATCCTGACAGACGCCGCAGAACTTGAGGACGCTGGCGCCGCAATGCTCGTACTGGAATGCGTGCCCCGCACACTCGCCGCCGAGATCAGCGCTTGCGTCGACATACCGGTGATAGGCATCGGTGCCGGTGGGGCAACGGACGCGCAGGTACTCGTGATGCATGACTTGCTAGGCATGAACGCACGCCCACCGCGCTTCGTACGCAATTTCCTGACCGACGGCGGCAGCATCCACGGCGCTCTCGAAGCCTACGCCAAGGCCGTCCGCGACGGCAGTTTCCCGGCACCGGAACACGGTTTCGACTGACCATCGCCCAAGCACTACCAAGGCCTCTTCAAGCATGGAAATCTGCAGGAGCTTCAGCGCTATCCGCGGAACGGTGAGCCGGTGGCGCGCGGCCGGTGAACGCGTTGTCTTCGTGCCAACGCTTGGGAATCTCCATCAGGGGCATCTGGAGCTGGTGCAGCTCGCGGCGCTCCACGGCCAGCGCACCGTGGTCAGCATCTTTGTGAACCCCCTGCAGTTCGGCAAAAACGAGGACTACGCGCTCTATCCACGCACGCTCGACGCCGATATCGGGAAGCTCAAGAGCGTGGACTGCAACGCCCTGTTCTGCCCCACGGACCTTGAGATCTACCCCAACGGCGTCGAGGAGCAGACCACGGTTGCGGTTCCCACGATGACCAATATTCTTTGCGGCGCCACACGCCCCGGACACTTCACCGGTGTCACGACGATCGTGGCAAAACTCTTCAACATCGTGCAGCCAGACGCAGCCGTATTCGGCATCAAAGACTTCCAGCAGCTGGCGATCGTGAAGCGCATGGTCCAGGACCTGTGCATGCCGATCGACATTATCGAGGCGCCCGTGACACGCGCCGATGATGGTGTGGCGCTCAGCTCGCGTAACGGCTACCTGAACGCACAGGAACACGCTATCGCACCAGCGCTCTACCGCGTTCTCTGCGCTGCCCGCGACCGGATCCTGTCCGGGGAGCGCAGTTATGCGCTGGTGGAGGCCGAAGCCCGAGTGGAGCTGTTGCACACGGGGTTCCTGCCGGATTATTTCTCGGTGCGCTGCGCGCGTACGCTGGAGCCTGCGGCGGGCGAACAGGAGCTCGCCATACTGGCAGCCGCCTGGCTGGGGCGGACCCGGCTCATCGACAACGTCACCCTCTCTCTGCCCACGTCCTGAGGACGCATAAATGCTGGAAATCAGCGAGCACCCGGTCCCGGACGCCTGGCAGCGCCGCGCGCACATCGACGACGAGACCTACCGTCACCTCTATGCCGAATCCGTCACAGCGCCCGAAGATTTCTGGGCCCGAATGGCACGCGAGTTCCTGCTGTTCGAGCGGGAGTGGGACACGTTGCATGAGAGCGATCTTGCCCAAGGTGAGGCCCGCTGGTTCGCGGGCGCACGCCTGAATGTGTCGGTTAACTGCATCGACCGGCACCTTCCGGCACGTGCAGAACAAGTGGCGATCATCTGGGAGGGGGATGACCCCACAGAGGACGCGAAAATCACCTACCGCGAACTCCACGGACATGTCTGCCGGCTGGCCAATGTGCTGAAGTCTCGCGGCATAAGGCGCGGCGACCGGGTGTGCATTTACATGCCGATGATCCCCGAGGCCACCTACGCGATGCTCGCGTGCGCGCGCATCGGCGCGATCCACTCGGTGGTCTTCGGTGGCTTTTCCCCCGAGTCACTCAAAGATCGTATCCAGGACAGCGACTGCGCGGCGCTCATCACCGCCGATGAGGGCCTGCGCGGAGGCAAGCGGATCCCGCTGAAATCCAACGCTGACACCGCACTCGCGGCGTGCCCGAGCGTGCACACCTGCCTGGTTGTAAGGCGTACCGGCGGGGAAATCAGCTGGCAGCAGGGCCGTGACATCTGGTACCACGAGGAAACGGCCGCGGTGGCGGCAGAGTGCGAGCCCGAGTCGATGGACGCGGAAGATCCGCTGTTCATCCTCTACACCTCCGGCTCCACCGGCAAACCGAAGGGCGTGCTGCACACCACAGCGGGTTATCTGCTGCAGGCCGCCATGACCCACAAGTATGTTTTCGACTACCACGACGGCGAGATCTACTGGTGTACGGCCGACGTGGGCTGGGTGACCGGACACTCCTACATCGTTTACGGGCCTCTCGCGAACGGAGCCACCACCCTGGTGTTCGAGGGCGTCCCGACCTGGCCTTCCGCCTCCCGCTGCTGGGAGGTCATCGACAAGCATCAGGTCAACATCTTCTACACGGCGCCTACGGCAATCCGTGCGTTGATGCAGCAAGGCGATGAGTTCGTGACCCGGACCTCGCGCAAGTCACTGCAGCTGCTGGGGTCGGTGGGCGAGCCGATCAACCCCGAGCCGTGGGAGTGGTATTACCAGATCGTCGGAGAGAGTCGCTGCCCGATTGTCGACACCTGGTGGCAGACCGAGACGGGCGCGATCATGATCGCGCCGCTGCCCGGGGCAACGCGCCTCAAGCCGGGCTCCGCGACACGCCCCTTCTTCGGTGTGGTACCCGCTCTGGTCGATGCCGAGGGAAATATCATCGAGGGCGAGGGCAGCGGCAACCTGGTGATAACCCGGTCATGGCCGAGTCAGATCCGCACCGTGTACGGCGATCACAAGCGGCTGATCGAAACCTACTTCAGTACCTATCCGGGCTATTACTTCACCGGGGATGGTGCTCGGCGCGATGCCGACGGCTATTTCTGGATCACTGGACGCGTCGATGACGTGATCAATGTCTGCGGACACCGGCTCGGCACTGCCGAGATCGAGAACGCGCTGGTGCTCCACGAAAAAGTATCGGAGGCTGCCGTCGTAGGCTGTCCTCACGACATCAAGGGTACCGGCATTTACGCCTACGTCACCTTGATGCACGACGTCGAACCGGACGAGACACTGCGCAAAGAGTTGCTCGAGCTGATAACACGCGAAATAGGTGCCATCGCAAGGCCAGACATCATCCAGTGGGCACCGGGTCTTCCCAAAACCCGCTCGGGCAAGATAATGCGCCGGATTCTGCGCAAGGTGGCCGCCAACGAACTCGACAGCCTGGGCGACACGAGCACCCTGGCGGACCCTGGCGTGCTGGATTCGCTGATCAAGGGGCGCGCAGCGTCCTGAGATTTCCTGAGCTCCGGCGCCGCATATTTTCCGCCTCGACGCACCGGGTGTCCGGGTGAGCGGGCTCTCAGGCGAGGCAACGCGCTCGCCCGCTGGAATCACCAATACGCGCCCATGAAAAAGGGGGCTTTCGCCCCCTTCCGGATAACGGGAAAGTTTCCCGGAATCAATTCGCCTCGGCAGCTGCAGCAGCAGCATCGTCCTCGGCTACTTCCTTGATGCTCAGCTTGATGCGACCGCGGGGATCGACATCCAGCACTTTCACGCGGACCTGCTGGCCCTCGCTCAGCACATCCGTGACGTTCTCGATACGCTGATTGGCGATCTGCGAGATGTGCACCAAGCCGTCCTTGCCCGGCAGGATGGTGACGAACGCGCCGAAATCGACGATGCGGGCGACCGTGCCCGTGTAGATCTCGCCCACTTTTGCCTCGGCGGTGATGGTCTCAACCCGCGCCAGTGCCGCATCGCGGGAGGCAGCGTTGCTGCCGTAGATGCGCACCGTGCCGTCATCGTCGATGTCGATCGAGGCACCGGTCTCCTCGGTGATCGAGCGGATCACGCTGCCACCTTTGCCGATGACATCGCGGATCTTGTCGGGATCGATACGGATCGTGACGATCTGCGGCGCGTGATCCGAGATGCTGGTACGCGGCTCGGTGATCGCACGGCTCATCTCGGCCAGGATGTGGAGACGTGCAACGCGGGCCTGCTCGAGGGCCGCTTCCATGATCTCCTCGGTGATGCCGTTGATCTTGATATCCATCTGCAGGGCGGTAACGCCCTCGGCGGAACCGGCCACCTTGAAGTCCATGTCGCCCAGGTGATCCTCGTCGCCCAGGATGTCGGTGATGACGGCAAACTTGTTGCCTTCCTTGACCAGTCCCATCGCGATGCCGGCCACCGGGGCGCGCAAGGGCACGCCGGCGTCCATCATCGCGAGGCTGGCGCCGCAAAGGCTGGCCATGGAGCTGGAGCCGTTCGACTCGGTGACCTCGGAGACCACACGGATCGTGTAGGGGAAGTCATCGGGCGAGGGCAGCACAGCTGCGATACCGCGGCGAGCAAGCCTGCCGTGGCCGATTTCGCGGCGACCGGGAGCGCCCATGCGGCCGCATTCACCCACCGAGTAGGGGGGGAAGTTGTAGTGCAGCATGAAGGAGTCACGGAACTCGCCTTGCAGCGCGTCCACGATCTGCGCGTCGCGGGTAGTTCCAAGGGTGGTGACAACCAGGGCCTGCGTTTCACCGCGGGTGAAGAGCGCCGAGCCGTGAACCCGCGGCAACATGCCGACCTCGGAGACGATGGGACGCACCGTCTTCAGGTCACGGCCGTCGATCCGGGGCTTGCCGTTCACGATGCGCTCGCGAACGATTTTCTTCTCGAGCTTGGCGAAAGATTTCGAGACGGTCTCGGCACTGGGACCACCCTCAACCGCCAGAGCGGCAATCGCCGCGCTGCGGAGCTCGCCGACCTTGGCGTAGCGGGACTGCTTCTCGGTGATGCGATAGGCTTCGCCGATCTCGTGCGAAAAATGCTCGCGGAGTTTCTCGGCCAGTTCCGCATCCTCGGCCGGAGCTGCGATTACCCAGCGCGGCTTGCCGCACTCGGCGGCGAGTTCTTTAATGGCCTTTACTGCGGACTGCATTTCCTGGTGAGCGAACAGTACGGCACCCAGCATCTGGTCTTCGCTAAGCTCTTGCGCCTCGGACTCGACCATCAGAACGGCGTCATCGGTGCCGGCCACGACCATGTCAAGGAGCGAATCCTTCATCTGGGCGTAGTCGGGGTTAAGCATGTAGCCCGTCTCGGCCGAAAAGCCGACGCGAGCGCCTGCAATCGGGCCATCAAAGGGGATCCCCGAGATCGAGAGAGCCGCTGAGGTACCGAGCATCGCTGCGATATCCGGATCGCTCAACCGGTCGGTCGAAAGCACGGTGCAGAGCACCTGGACTTCGTTGCGGAAACCGCTGGGAAACAGCGGTCGGATCGGACGGTCGATCAGGCGGGAGGTAAGGGTCTCCTTCTCGGAGAGGCGCCCCTCGCGCTTGAAGAAGCCGCCGGGGATCTTGCCCGCGGCAAAGGTCTTCTCGATGTAGTGAACGGAGAGCGGGAAGAAATCCTGCCCTTCCTTCGCGTTCTTGGCGCCGACCACGGTGCAGAGCACCGTGATGTTGCCAATGGTGACGACAACAGCGCCAGACGCCTGGCGGGCAATGCGCCCGGTCTCCAGCGTCACGGTCTGCGCACCGTATTTGAATGTTTTCCTAACTGGATTCACGTGAATATCCTCTCTGGGGCCGCTGGATGCGCAGGCGGGGGTATCGCCCCGCCGGTCTCATCTGCTGCGCGCATGGCGGCCCGTGTTGTGTATGTAGTGCTGTGCCTTCAGCGAC
>CAJADV010000407.1 GCA_903938575.1 uncultured Gammaproteobacteria bacterium | reverse complement strand
TGGAACAGCAACCGGCAGCGGGCCTCGGTGTCGCGCAGGCGCCAGTAATCGCGCTCCATGGCCTGCTGGGCATTGATCATGCGTTGCTGGAGTATCGCTGCCCGCCGCATGTCGCGCCCGAACGCGACAACCCGCCCTGGCGTACCTTCAGGCAGTTGCACTGCGGTGTAGGTCACCGGCAGGTCGCCGCCGCTTGGCGAGGGATGGTTGATCTGACGCGGGCGTCCGGGGGTGCCTGCAATGGCCTCTTCGAGCAGCGCGCTGATCTTCGGGCGGCTCTCCACCGTCACGATGTCGAGCCAGCGTTGCCCGAGCCAGCCGGCGCAGCCTTCTTCCTCCAGCCGCTGGCCGTTGATGGCGCGGTCGATCACCACGCCCTGCGCATCCAGGATCAGTGTTATGTCGACGGCCTGCGCGAAGAGCAGGCCGACGGTGTTCGCGTCCGTGCTGCCCAGGGTACTCGTAGCGTTGTGGAAGGGGGTCATGGCCTCAGTCCCTCGCCGTTCTGCGCAAGCGTTCTGCCACAACGGCCTCCGCACAGGCTGGCGCCTGCAGCGCATCGGGAGCGGTGGCATCGGCTCCCACCTCAGCCACCAGATCGGGGTTCAGCAAGAAGATCTGTCCGCCCACCAGGATGGCGATGGAACGGTTGCGCGAACGCTGGCGGATTTCCCGGATGCTGGTCTTCAACCAGTCGAGTCGGGCCTCGGTGCCCAGCGAGAAACCGATCGCGTCGAACCAGTCGTTTTCGACCATTTCGATGCAGCTGTTGCGCGAGCCGCCATCGCCCAGGCTCACTTCCCAGCCGGCCCGCAGGAAAAACTCGGAGACCATTGCCGCACCGAAGGTGTGTTGCTCGCCGTAGGTGGGCGCCAGAAGCACCCGGCGGCCCCCCGATGGGTGCTCGATCTCGATGCCGAAGGCGGGGCTCAGTTCGCGCATGATGTGCTGCAGTCTGCCCACGGCGACGGTGACTTCCGTGAAGTCGACGCTGTCCTCGTTCCACATATCACCCAGCAGGTGGGCGGCTCCGGCCAGCACATCGAGGTAGATGGATTCCACGCTGAGTCCCGAGGCCAGCAGCGCGGCGATGAAGTCATACATGGGCTCTTCGTCGGTAGCCATCACCAGATCGAGGAAATACTGGATGTCACCCGGTCCGCGAATCGGCTGTTCGCCCGTGGGTGCGGCGCTGCTCGCCGCCATGGCGCGGTGGGCTTCGACGAGGCGGGGTATCACGCTGTCTTCCAGCGCCTGGACCAGTCGCGCGATGCGGTCCCCGGATGATGAGCTTGTCACGAATCTCCCCTGACTGTTTTTCTTACAAACATCTTGCCGGGAGAGCGTATACGAGTCCGGCGCCTGTCCGAAAGTACCGGGTGTCAAGCCGCAGCAGCAACCCGGCGTGACGGTTTGCCCCGGGTGTTCCTCAGAACGAAGAGCCGGGCTGTTTCATGAACTCGATTTCCGCGGGCGTTGATTCGCGTCCGAGCACCGCGTTGCGATGCGGATAGCGCCCGAAGCGGTCGATCACCGCCTTGTGCCGGCGCTCGAACCCGAGGCTTTGCTCCAGCCCCGGGGTGGCGAAGAGCGTCATGGCCTGCTCGTGCACCGAGGGGGACTCACTGTGCATGTACGGCATGTACAGGAAGCGGCGCTGCTCAACCGGCAACTCGCGATCGATCCCCGCGGCCACGGCGTCCTGCGCGAGCGACAGGGCCAGCGCATCGTTGGCGAAGGCGCCGGCGGTGCCGCGGTGAATGTTCCGTGAAAACTGGTCCAGCACGATGACCTCGGCGAGCCGCCCACCGGCGCTCTGGCGCCAGGTTGCGAGCCCGCCGTGGGCGGCGAGTTCCAGCGTCTTGCCAAAGCGCCCCGCAATCACGGCATCCAGTGCCTTGTCCGACTTCCACCAGTCCTTGGGTTGGAGTTCGACGAACCAGAACTGCAGCACATCGTCCGCGGCGACCGTCATCGCGGGCTCCTCCGCTCTCGCCCCAGCCATCATGCCGGTGCCCGCCGTGATCAGGATGCTTGCGAGCAGAAGCAGGCGTCGCGTGAGTCGTGCCGGCGTGGTTCTTTTTGTGTTGCTTGTGTTCACTGGCTACCTGTCAGACCAGCGCGGCGCGCGCTTTTCCAGAAACGCGCTCACGCCTTCGAGCGTGTCGGCGCTGCCCGAGACCGCGCTTACCAGCGCGCGCTCCAATGCCATGCCGCCCTCGAGCGACATCTCCAGGCCCTCGCGGACCGCGCGCAGGATGGCGCGCTGCGGCACCAGGCTGTGCCGCGTAAAGGAAGCAGCCAGCTCACAGGCTGCCGCCACCACGTCGGTCTCCGCTGACACCACCTTGTTCACCAAGCCGATCTGCTCGGCGCGGATGCCGTCGATGGGGTCCCCGCTCAGCATCATTTCCAGTGCGCGGCTCTCGCCGATGAGGCGTGCCAGTAGTTGCGTGCCCGCGTAGGCCGGCAGCAGCGCGAGCTTCACCTCGGGCAGTCCGAGCTTTGCATCCGCGCGCGCCACGCGGAAGGTACAGGCCAGTGCGAGTTCGAGTCCGCCGCCGAGTGCAAGGCCATTGATCGCGGCGATGCTCGGTTTCGCGTAGCCACGCAGCCGCCGCACCAACGCATGGACCCGCTGCATGCGTTCCTCGGGAATGCTGTGTGACTCCTTGAGATCGGTGCCCGCGCAGAACGCGCGGCCGGTGCCGGTCAGCACCAATGCGCGGCAGGGCGCGGCCTCGAGTGCGTCGATCTGCTCTTCGAGTGCACCGAGCAGTGCGTCGCTGATGCTGTTCAACGACTCCGGTCGGTTCAAGCGCAGGATCGCGCACTCGCCCCGGTGTTCGATTTCAAGCGCTGCCATCGAGCTCTATCTCCTGCAAGCCTTGCGGTGCCGCTGACTATAGGAAGCATTCCCGCGCTTTGACAGGCCCCGGCGTCCCGCGACGCGGTTAACCTGTCCACACGTTGTACCCGTGTCGGAGCTCACACGGGTTGTAAGGAGGTCGTCAAGGATGCTGAAGCTTTATCACGCACCGCGCACCCGATCCCAGCGCGTCTTGTGGCTGCTCGAGGAACTCGAGTTGCCGTTCGAGCTCGTGACGGTGCCCTTCAAAACGCCGTCCAGCGATTTCTTCGCGCAGGAAACCCCGCTCGGCAAGATCCCCACCCTGGAAGACGGTGCGGTGGTGCTCTGTGAATCCGGGGCCATCGTCGAGTACATCCTGGAGCGCTACGGCGACAACCGGCTGGCGCCCGCCATTGGCGCTCCGGAGCGCGGGCGCTACCTGCAGTGGCTGCACTTCGCCGAGGGCACCGCGTATCTTCCGCTCGGTGTGCTGGTGTGGCTCACGCGCTACCGCGACGATGCCGAGAAGCACGTCTCGCTGCTCGAAGACCTGCGTCATCGCGCCGCTTGCGGCATGGCCTTCATCGAGGAGCATTTCGGCGAGGGGCCCTGGCTGCTCGGCGAGCAGTTCAGCGCAGCCGATGTGATGACCGGCTTCACGCTTACCGCCGCCCGCAATCTCGGCGTGCTCGATGAGCGCTACCCGGCGTTGATGGATTACTTCTCCCGCATCGAAGCGCGTCCGGCCTACCAGCGGGCCATGCAGCGCTGAGCTCCTTGCGGCCATCATCCGTTCGGATCTTGCGCTTGCCGCTGCCACCCTAGAGACTCTGAGGCGCCACTCCCTTTCCCAGGAGAGATGCCTCATGTCCGCACGTCAGAGCTCCCGTCGTCGTCTTCTCAAAGGTGCCGCCGCTGCGGCGGTGATGGCGCCTGCGGGCGCGGCACTTGCCGCCGGCCCGCGCATGCACTTCGATCATGAGGTCGACGTGATCGTGGTGGGCTCGGGCACCGGACTTTGCGGCGCGCTCGCCGCTGCCACCGCCGGTGCGAAAGTGCTGGTGCTGGAGAAACACCCGGTAGTCGGCGGCACCACGCTGGTGTCCGGTGGCGTGGCCTGGGTGCCGAACAACAACGTGATGAAGCGCGAAGGACTCGAGGACAACCGCGAGAGCGCGCTCCGCTACCTGCGCAAGCTCTCGCGCGGGCAGGCAGACGAAGAGGTCATGGAGGCCTTCGTCGATAACGGCCCCAATATGCTCGATTTCCTTGAGGCGAACTCGCCCCTGCGCTTCCGCGTCTCGCTGCTGATGGGCAAGGTCGCGGACTACCACGCGGACTGGGCGGATTCGCGGGCGCGCGGCCGCTCGGTCGAGACCGTGCAGGACAAGCCCGGCATGTCCGGCGGCTTGCTGATCGGCGGGTTGCTGCAAGGCTGCCAGGACAAGGGCGTGGACATCCGCGCGGCCACTCCCGCGCACCGTCTGATCGTTGAGCGCAAGGGCGACGCCCGCCACGTGATCGGCGTCGAGGCCCTGCGCGATGGCAAACCCTGGCGCGTGCGCGCACGGCGTGGCGTGCTGATGGCCTCGGGCGGTTTCGAACGCAACCCCACCATGGTGAAACACTTCCTGCGCGGCCCGATGCTCTACACCTGGGGCGCGGAATCCAACGAAGGCGACGGCATCCGCATGGGCATGGACATCGGCGCCGACCTGCGCAACATGAACGAGTGCTGGGGTCAGGCCGTGTACACCGAGGACGGCGAGCGTAACGGCAAGGTGCGCGGCGCAATCTCGCTCTACGCGCAGATCGAGCGGCGCTACCCCGCCAGCATCTGTGTGAACCGTTACGGCAAGCGCTGGGCAAACGAAGGCGCCGCCTACGACGTCACCTGGCCGAGCTTCCACACCTGGGAGAACTGGCTGGAGCTCGGCTACAGCAACATCCCCGCCTTTCACATCTGCGACCAGAGCGTGCGCGACACGCTCACTCTCGGCGGCGCCATGCCCGGGCAGCCTCTGCCAGACTGGGTGGTGCAGGCAGATACGCTGGATGAACTGGCGAAAAAACTCGGCGTGGATCCGGTGGGTCTCGCTGCTACGGTGGAGCGCTTCAATACCAACGCACGTGCGGGCAAGGACCCGGACTTCCACCGCGGCGAGAGCATCTACGACCGCGGCGGTGAACCCAATATGTCTGCCACGCTCGCACCCGTCGAAAAAGCCCCGTTCTACGGAATTTCGGTCAGCCCCGGCGCGCTCGGTACCTGCGGCGGCCTGCGCGTGAACCGTAACGCACAGGTGCTGGATGTGTGGGGCGAGCCGATCACGGGGCTCTACGCGAGCGGCAACACCTCGGGCGTGGGTGGCCCCGGTGCGCTCTACGGTGGTGGCGGCGGGACGATCGGCCCGGCGTTGAGTTTTGCGTTTATTGCGGGGAGGCAGCTGGGCTGAAATCTCTGCAGCGATGGTCGCGGGCATGGCCGGCTCCTACGGTGGACTTGTCGCGGGCATGGCCCGCTCCTACGGGGGAGACGTCGCGGGCATGGCCCGCTTGCGGTGGACTTGTCGCGGGCACGGCCCGCTCCTACGGGGGAGACGTCGCGGGCATGGCC
>CAJADV010000406.1 GCA_903938575.1 uncultured Gammaproteobacteria bacterium | reverse complement strand
CTCGGCTTGGCTCAAGAGCGGATTCCAGATATCGAAAATCAGGATGACCCGCGTCTGGTCCGCATCGTTCCAGGCCTCGTGCTCGATGGAATCGTCGAAGCACCACGCTTGGCCCATCTGCCAGGCACGTTCTTCGTTGCCCACCCGGAATCTGGCCGGCCCGGGCAGGATAAGCGGCAGGTGTACCAGCAGGCGTGCGTTGGTGGAGCCGGTATGCGGGGGAATATGTGTGCGCGGCGCCAGCGCTGAGAACACGGCCGTTGGCGCAAAGCCGGGTTGATCGGCCATCGGCAGCTCGGCGAGCAGCGCCGCCGTGCGCGGGCAGCGAGCGATCGCCTCTGCCTGCGGCCGTCCATCGCGCCACAGCCACAAGGAACTCCACTCGCTGCTGCGGTTGAGTTCGGCCCACTGATTGAGCGGCGCCCCGGGCGGGTAGTTGATGTACGGCGCGAAGCCCGGCATGCCCGCGTCCATCAGTGCAGTGAGTTCCTCCCGGATCGTCCCGGTGGCGGCTTCGAGTGTGGGAAGCCACGGGAAGTAAGAACGGTCGAAAAAGGGGATAGCCGGCAATTGGGGGACGTGCAGCTGTACCGGTTCGGCGTGGTAGATGCGCTTGCGTCCCGCGAGGATCTGCAGGCATTCGTCGAGCCGTGCGCTCGCCGTACCGGCGTGTGCAGCTTTCACACTGGCGGTTTGCTGCTGCAGGAATTCGGCTAGATTGCGGGCGTCTTCTTCCACGATTGCCCGCGCGTGAGTCAGGGGTTCCTGCATGGCTTGCGGCATGGCGTGGGCCGGGGGAGCGATCTTGATCGCATCGCGATAGACCAACGCGGCTGCTCTGTGTTCGCCCATTCGCTCCAGCACCGAGCCCTTCGACAGCAGCGCGAGGAAAAAATACGGGTCGATGACGAGTGCTGCGTCCAACTCGGCGAGTGCCGCGTGCAGGTTGCCCGCAACGCGCTGCACCATCGCGCGGTTCAGGCGCACGCCGGTATCCTGGGGAAAGCGCTGCAGCGCGACCTCAAGCTGCGCCATGGCGCCGCTCGTGTCGCCGCGTTGCAGCAGCGACATGGCCTCACGGATCAGGCTTTGGGGGTTGGCGGCGTCGGTTGCCATGCGATTCCTCCAGGCCTGGTGGCCTGTTTTGCGGGGATCTTAGCTGAGCTTTTTCATTGGTGGCTTTCATGACCCCGCCCCCTTGGGCTTAGTGTGCCCGGTCCTGGCCTTGGTCACCGCCTTGGTTCGCGCGCCCTTCGCTGAGGTGGATGGAGCTTTGGCACGCGTTTCGTCGGGTGCGTTCAAGGCGTAGAACTCGTGCAGCTTGGCGGCGAGCAGGCGCTTGTCGGGCAGTTTGGTCTGGTATTCGGCGATCAAGGCCGGTGACAGCGACCGGCTGAGGGCATACTCCACTACTTCGTTGTCTTTTGAGGCGCACAGCAAGAGCCCGATCGAGGGGTTCTCGTGGGGCTTGCGCGCGTCGCGGTCGAGGGCCTCGAGGTAGAAGTTCAGCTTGCCCAGGTGCTCGGGTTCGAAGCGGTCTACCTTCAGCTCGACCGCTACCAGACAGTTCAGGCCGCGATAGAAGAAGAGCAGATCGAGTGCGAAATCACGCCCGCCTACTTGCAGCGGGAACTCCGAGCCCACGAAGCAGAAGTTGCGACCCAGCTCGATCAGGAAGCGGCGCAGCTCGGCCAGCAGGCCGCGGTGCAAGTCTGCTTCATTGTGGTCGGCCGGCAGGCCGAGGAACTCCAGCGCATACACGTCTTTGAAGGCCACGCTCGCGGCCTCACCATGGGTTTCTCTCACCGCGGGTGACAGTTTCGGTGGCGTCAACACCGCGTGCTCAAATGCAGCAAGACGGAACTGGCGCTCGAGCTCGCGTTTTGACCAGCGCTGCTGCACCGCCATGCGTAGATACAACTCGCGCTCCTCAGGGCGTTTGGACTGGGTCAGGATAACGAGGTTGTGTGTCCACGGCAGTTGTGTCACCAGCGGTGTCACTTTTTCATTGCCTTGGTAAATCTCGAAGAACTGCCTCATGCGGAACAGGTTGCGGCGCGTGAAGCCCCGCTGGCCGGGCAGCACGCGCGCCAAGTGATGCGCCAGACGGTCCACTACTCCTTCGCCCCATTCGGCTGCGGCCAGCTTGCTGCTGATGTAGCCACCCACTTGCCAATACAGGCCGACGAGTTCGGTGTTGACGGCCTGGTATGCGCGTTGGCGGGCGGCGTGGATCAGGCCTACGATTTCCGCGAATGCCGATTCATCGAGCACGCCCACCCCTGTCGACTCTTTCGACGCTGCCGCAAGAGACCGTTTCCCACTGGCTGCATGCCCCTCCTACGGAACGGTTTTTTTCATGCGGGTGTGCCTTGCACCAAGAGCCCATCCAGCAGTTTCTCGGCCTCCTTCTCGATGGCGAGAATGTCGACGCTGGGTGCCTCGAGGAGGCCGCGTAGCGCGGCGATGCCCCAGATAAACGAAACGATCTTGTTATGCGCTGCCTGACCCATCTACACAATCCTTTGAGCGAACCCGGCGCTGGCCTTGCGCGAATATCACCGTGGGTCATGAGAGATATGGGGGAGATGGCGCGCCCGGAGGGATTCGAACCCCCGACCTCTGCCTCCGGAGGGCAGCGCTCTATCCAGCTGAGCTACGGGCGCAAACTCTGTCGATTCTGTCACTGCCT
>CAJADV010000405.1 GCA_903938575.1 uncultured Gammaproteobacteria bacterium | reverse complement strand
GGCACTCGTCTCCTCCACCGCGACTGGATCAGCGCGCAATCCCGACATTCACAACTCCTTGGGGGCTTGGCCACGCACTGTGGCAGCGTTTGCGCTAGTTTTATTCGTTATGCGCCCGATCCGCGCGCGAAGCGCCGCAGGCGCGAACCTGACAGGACACAGCCGAGAACCACCGCACCGGTCAGAGCGCCGGCCGCGGCATCGAAGAGGAGGGGAAGCATGGCGGCCCCCGGCATTCCACTCGCGGCGTCAGCCAGCTGGTGCGAGAGTTCCGCTAGCGGGGCAAAGCCATGAACCACAATGCCACCGCCCACCAGAAACATCGCCAGCGTTCCCACCACCGAAAGCAGCCTGAGCATCCGTGGCGCCACCGCGAGGAGCGCCCTGCCAACAGCCCGTCGCAGGAGGCCAGTCATACCTGTGCCGGGGCCTTGTAAATGCCAGAGTCCCACGTCGTCCATCTTGACGATCATCGCCACCAGCCCATAAACGCCGACTGTCATAAACACGGCGATCACCGACAGCGTGACAATTCGCAACTCGAGCGGCTGGGTCTGGATGGTTCCCAATGCGATCACGATGATCTCGGCCGAGAGGATGAAATCGGTGCGTATCGCACCGGCTATGCGAAGCCGCTCGAAGTCCACGATATCCTGCACGGTGGGGGCGAATTCGTTGCGTCCCCCGTGTTGTTCGGGGTGTTGATCGGCCGCCGGGTGCAACCAACGGTGCGCGATTTTCTCGACGCCCTCAAAACACAGATAGGCACCACCGGCAACAAGCAGCCACGCGATCGCCGTCGGTGCAAAGGCGCTCAACACCAGCGCGACGGGCACCAGGATGAGCTTGTTCCGCATCGAGCCTACGGCAACGGCCCACACCACCGGCAACTCGCGGGAAGCGCTGACGCCTGATATCTGCTGGGCGTTCAGCGCCAGATCATCGCCCAGCACACCGGCGGTCTTCCTGACGGCAACCTTGCTCAAGGCTGCAACGTCATCGAGGACCGACGCGATGTCGTCCAGCAGTGTAAGCAGGCTTGCTCCAGGCATCTGGTCTGACCGGGGCTAGGCGATCAGGGCCCAGGCCAGCAGGCCTGCAACAGCACCGACCGAAGCGCTGCGGTACAGCACATCGCGGTCTATCTTGCTCAGTTCCGCGAGCGGATTACCGCTGACGCGGGTGCGGGACAGGACGGGCCACTCGATGGTGCCCGCGAAAAAGAAGGCGCCGATAGCGGCCGCCACGATCATCGCACGCCCTGCCGTATCAAGAGGGAGCGCCCACCACAGGAGCACCACCGCCAGCGCTCCGCCGATCTGCCCACCCCAACTCATCGTGAAGAACTGCGACACGCTGTTGGCGCCAAAATCGTAGTTGAAAACGAACAGTCCGAGTCGATCGGGAATCGTGTAGCGCGCACCGCCGAGACGGGCCCCCGCGAGGTGACCCCATTCATGGACCAGCGTCCCGAAAACCACACCCGCGGGGATTGCCGCAAGCACAGACAGCAGGGCCGCGGCGCGGAGTCCGGTGACCGCCTGCCAGGCGTCCGTGGCGGCCCACAAGGACAACAGGGTCACGCCGGCGAGCACATGCGCGGCAACGAGTTTGATGCGTCGATCCAGGTCGCTTGAGGATGAGGTTCCATCCCGTGCGGCAGAGCTATCCTCTGCTTGCCCGCTGGCAGTTTGATCGTCTGCGCTCATGCCTTGACCCTCGCTGGCTGATTCGCCGCGACCGCGCGCTGCGGCCGGGACGCCGCACGGTAGTATGTTGTGGCCCCCACTGACAACCGCGGGCGCGCAATCGAGGGCTATCCAGAGCGCTGCTGAGGCTATACTTTGCGACAGCGACAAACACAATGAATACGAGGGGGTCCTGATAGTGCTGCGCGGGTCTTGTGTGAGCATCGTGCTCGTGGCCTTGATGGCGTCCGTGTCCTTCCAGGCACTGGCGCAGACAAGCACGACGCCCAGCCCGTCGGAGCCCTACGCGGTATTGCAACGACTCGGACTTCTGGATCGTCCTCCCGCGCCGCCGGCATCAAGCCCCTCTACCGCCGTCGCACCAGGTGTTGCACAGGCCGCCAACGCGCCCCTCGTTTCCCGCCCGCTCGAGCCCGTGCTCGAATCAGCCAGGGCCGCTCCCGTATCCGAGGCGGCCAGCGCGGCCGAGTTGCCCTCAGCCCTCTCCCGGGCCTATGACATGCTGCGCGCCAAGGGGCTGTTGCCAGGTATTCCCGGCGCGCCCCCGATCCGGAGCACCACGGCACACAAGGGAGCCACGGTCCAGAGCGTGTTGGTCGACAAGTCGGACCGCAAGCTCTACCTGCTCCGGGACGGCAAGATCTACCGTCAATACGCAATTTCGCTGGGAGCCATGCCACGTGGAGCCAAACAGCGGGTCGGCGATCTCAAAACCCCGGAAGGGAACTACACGCTCGACTGGCGCAACCCGAACAGCCGCTTCTACAAATCCATACATATCTCCTACCCCAACGAGCAAGACCGTCTGCAGGCCGCGCAGAAGGGCGTCGATCCGGGTGGCGACATCATGATCCACGGCGAGCACTACCTCCCGGCACTGAAGCGAGTATTCCGGCGCGCACGCAACAACAGGGACTGGACCGAGGGCTGCATCGCGCTCAACAACGAATACATCGACGAGATCTGGCGCGAAGTCGCTGACGGCACGCCGATCGAAATACGTCCCTGAGAAACACCGCCGCGCATCAGGAATATCCCATGGCACAGAGTAACAACACCCCGGTGCCGCGCGGATTGGCGCGACTGTTCATCCGCAAGTCGGTCG
>CAJADV010000404.1 GCA_903938575.1 uncultured Gammaproteobacteria bacterium | reverse complement strand
ATATCCGAGATTGAGAAATTTCTGGAATATAAAAGATGAGGTGACGATAGGAAAACTCTTGTCAGGCGAGTTGTTTTAAAAAAAAGGAAGAGCAGAGGCCATTGACGTTACGCAGGCTTCAGCACACCTCGCCGCACCTGATCACGCTCTATCGACTCGAACAGCGCTCGGAAATTCCCCTCGCCGAAGCCCTCATCACGCTTGCGCTGGATGAACTCGAAAAAGATCGGCCCAACCATGTTCTGCGAGAAGATCTGCAGCAACAGGCGCGAGTCACCCCCCGTTGTGGAGCCATCGAGCAGGATTCCCCGCCGCCGTAGTTCCTCGACCGGCTCACCGTGACCGGGGAGTCTCTCGTCCAGCATCTCGTAATACGTTGCCGGAGGCGCTGTCATGAACTGCAGCCCCGCGCTTGCAAGCCGGTCCCAGGTGTCGAGGAGGTTCTCGCAGGAAAATGCGATGTGCTGGATACCTTCACCGTTGTAGGCCATGAGGTACTCCTCGATCTGTCCGTTTCCGCTGCGTTCCTCGTTCAACGGAATGCGGATCTTGCCGTCCGGGGCGCTCATGGCGCGCGACTGCAGACCAGTGTGTTCGCCCTTGATGTCGAAGTACCGGATCTCGCGAAAGTTGAACAGCTTTTCGTAATAGGCAGCCCAGTAGCCCATGCGACCGCGGTAGACGTTGTGCGTGAGATGATCGATCTCGAGCAGGCCATGGCCGGATGGCCGTCGCGGGACGTCTGCCAGGAAGCGGAAGTCGATGTCGTAAATGGAGACACCATCCTCGTAACGATCGATCAGGTACAGGATCGCACCGCCAATACCCCGGATTGCGGGGAGCTTGAGCTCCATGGGCCCACAGGGCACGTCGATGGGCTGGGCGCCGAGTTCGATGGCTCGGTGATAGGCCTTGTGGGCATCACGTACCCGAAAAGCCATACCACAGGCAGAAGGGCCGTGCTCCTCGCTGTAGTAGGCGGCAGGACTGCGGGCTTCATGGTTCAGGATGAAATTGATGTTGCCCTGGCGCCAGAGGGCTACATCCTTGGATCGATGCACGGCTACTTTAGAGAATCCCAGCACTTCGAAGACGGGTTCGATGACACCCTTTTCGCAGGCTGCGAACTCGATGAACTCGAAACCATCGAGCCCCATGGGGTTGTCGCCAAGATTGTTCACTGACATTGCTCCTCGGTAGCAGGGGTTGAGCGCGGCGATAAAAAAGCCACTTTCTTCTCACATCATATGATCTGATCTACGGTGATAATTGCCGTTTTGCTCTATCCCAGACGTCATTATCGAAGGAGTCCGCCCAATGAGAGCCGATAAGCGGCAGATCTTGCCGATCGCCCTGAGTCGCAATGAACGCGAGATCCTGCGCGCGTTACAGCTCGATGGTCGGCTGAGCAATGTGGAGCTGGCGAAACAGGTCGGGTTGTCCGAATCTCCCTGTTTCCGCCGCGTCCGGCAACTCGAGGAGTCCGGCGTAATCGCAGGCTACGCCGCCGTGCTGGACCGACGCCGCCTGGGACTGGAGGTAACCGCGTTCGTACAGGTGACCCTCGACAAGCAGAAACACGCGGATCCATCACGATTCCTTGCCAAGGTCGCCGAGGAGCCCCACATCGTGGAGTGTCACGCGATGAGTGGCGGCTATGACTATCTTCTGAAGGTCGTCGCACGCACCATTGAGCACTTCTCGGAGCTGTGCATGGAGCACGTGCTCCGCTACCCCGGCGTGAGCAATGTCGAATCGAGCTTCAGCCTTCGCGAGTTCAAGTGCAGCCGCAGCTTGCCGCTCGACTGAGTCATTTCACTTCGGCCCGACGTAGGGCTAGACTTGAGCCGCCCCACATCACCCAAGGAACTGGCCATGGCCGGAAGCATTCAGACCACTCGCAGCACAACGATTGATGAAAGCGCGACACGGGTTCTGCGCAATACCTATGCGCTGCTCTCGCTAACACTCCTTTTCAGTGCACTGACGGCCGGGATCTCGATGGCATTGCGCGTGCCTTATCTCGGTCTCTTCATGCTGCTGCCGTATTTCGGCCTTCTGTACATGGTCGAGAAGACAAAAAACTCTGCAGCCGGGATCGGCTGGGTGTTCGCCCTCACCGGCTGGCTCGGCTTCAGCCTCGGACCCGTTTTGAACCACTACGTGGGGCTGTCCGGTTTCGAGCCCATCCTCATGGCACTTGGCGGAACGGCAGTGATCTTCGGCGGACTCTCCGCATACGTGTTGATCACTCGCAGGGACTTCAGTTTTGCCACCGGCTTTCTGGTCACCGGCATGCTCGTAGCGTTTGTGGCGGCGCTCGCCAATGCCTTCTTGCATATCCAGGCGCTGTCGATGCTCGTGACCGGGATGTTCCTGTTCCTCTCCTCGGGGATGATCCTGTGGCAGACCAGCCAGATCATCCATGGCGGCGAGCGCAACTACATCTCGGCTACCGTGACGCTCTACGTGATGATCTATAACCTCTTCACCACCCTGCTCCACCTGATCGGCGTAGGCGGTGACGACTGATGCCCCATCCCGGGGTCACCGCACGGCCCCCTCGAGGGGCCGTGTCGTTTGCGCAGTCATGATTTTCGCGATTCTCGTGCAGGGCAGTCCGACAGGCGTGGCATCCAGCCTCGCAGCCTATCGCTTTGCCGAGGCCGTTCTCGCGGGAGGACACTCGATAGCGCGGGTGTTTTTCTACGGTGCGGGAGCAGCGCATGCCAGCGCCTTTCTCGTGCCGCCCGCGGGCGCCGCGGATCTGCCCCACCTGTGGCAAGCGCTCGCCGCGGAGCACAGCATCGAACTGATGGCTTGTATCGGCTCCGCCCTGAGACACGGCGTGGTCGATGGGCGTGAAGCGGCACGCCACAACCTGCCAGGCGCAAGCATGCGCGAGGGGTTCGAACTCGCGGGACTCGGACAACTCGTCGACGCCACGCTGCGCGGCGAGCGCCTGATCAGTTTCGGCGGCTGATGTTCCCGTGAATCAGACCACACGCGTACTCGTGATATGCCGCGCATCCGCTGCCGGTGGCCCGCGTGCGCGCGAGGCGGTGGATCTCGCCCTCGCTTTCGGCGCCTTCGATCAGCAGGTCTCGCTGCTCTTCGCCGGAGATGGTGTGCTGAACCTCATGCCCGGACAATCAGAGGACGGCGTGCGCAGCATTGAGCGCCTGCTGGGTGCACTTCCCGACTACGGCATAACCCCGCTGCTGGCCGATGCTGACGCTTTGGCAGCACGTGGCATCGCTAGCACGACACTGGTTCCCGGTTGCCGCATTCTTGACGAGCGCGCGATCGCCGAACTCCACGATACGCACGACATCGTGCTTATGACCTGATACGCGATGACACTGCACATCCTTTCCACCTCGCCCGCGAACACCGACGTGTTCGACGCATGCTGCGCCGCGCTGCGGCCAGCCGATGCAGTGCTGCTGCTGGGCGATGGTGTGTATGCGGCACTGCGTGACAGTCAAGCTGCAGAGCGCCTCGCGGCATTGCCCGACGCGATCACGATCTATGCCATCGAAGAAGACTGCGCGATCCGCGCCATTCATGCGCGTGCCCCATTCGCGCATGCACTCGACTACCCGGGTTTCGTGTCGCTTGCCTGCGAGCATGCCCGCTCCGTCAGCTGGTTCTGAGCAGGAACCCGTGCACATGGAGCCTGCCATTCTGCCCTTGCTCGATACCGATGGATTCCTTGCGGACTGGAGCACCTGGAACGAAGATGTGGCTGCCAGCCTTGCGAGCACTGCGGGACTGGAGCTCGACAGCTGCCGACTCGAAGTCGTGCTGGTGCTGCGCGAATATTTCCGCAAGCACGGTCACTCGCCTGCCATGCGTGCCATGGTGAGCGTGGTGCGCCGCGAACTCGGCGCAGACAAGGGCCGCAGCGTCTATTTACTGCAGCTGTTCCCGGAAAGTCCCGCGCGAGTGGCTGCACGTATCGCGGGGCTGCCCCGCCCCGAGCACTGCCTGTGACAGATAACTCTGCCGCAGCACCGCGCGTGGTGGTGCATCCATTTGCGCCGTTCGTCAGGGCACTCGGGCGCGGCAAAACTGCAGGGCGCGCGCTAGACGAGCACGAAGCCGAGCAAGCGTTCGGGATGATCCTGGATGGACAGGCCACAGATGCCCAGACGGGCGCGTTCCTCATGTTGCTCCGCTTCAAGGAAGAAACCGTAGCAGAGATGGCAGGCATGGTGCGCGCAGCACGCAGCCACATCACCGCGCCTCCTCACGGCATCCCGATTGATCTCGATTGGCCGAGCTACGCCGGCAAACGGCAGCACCATCCCTGGTATCTCCTGTCGGCATTGTTGCTCGCCGGTTCTGGCCTTCGGGTGCTTATGCACGGCTGTGGTCCACACGCCAACGACCGGCTATTCGCAGAGCAAGCACTGACGGAGCTGGGTATCGCACCCGCGTGTTCATGGCCAGAAGCCATCGCACATCTCGCTAAGGGCAGTTTCGCCTATCTGCCACTTCGCATCATCTCCCCTGCACTGCAGCAGCTGATGGACAAGCGGGCTGAGTTCGGGCTTCGCTCGCCCGTGAACACGATCATCCGTCACATTGATCCTGGCCACGCCAGAACCGGGCTGCGCAGCCTGCACCATCCCGCCTACGCGCGTCTGCATGCGGAGACGGCGGTGGCGCTCGATCAGTCAGCCGTGGGGGTATTCCGTGGCGAGGGCGGCGAGTGTGAAATTCGTCCGGATGCCGACACCGTAGTTTCGCTGGCCTCCGGTGCCGGCCAGCAAACCCTGAACCTCTCGCGGCGGCTGGCTCAGCGCGCCCTCAAACCTGATGTTGCCCGAACCGCTCCGCTGCGCACCCTGTGGGATGACGTCGCACCAAACGGTTATGGGCTGGAAGCCGTGTTGCAAACCGCAGCGGTAGCGCTACTTTGCGCGGGGGCGGCCGGCGAACCCGTCGCAGCACGCGAGGCGGCAAACGAGCTCTGGAAACAACGCGGTCAATGGCCAGGCGGCACAACATGAATCCCCTGCCCGAGGAATACAGCGAGGTCGCAGCAGCGGCACAACTGCAGCGCAAACGGGAGCATCTGATCGGTTTGCTCGCGCCGCTGGGCGCACCCGAACCCGAGGTGCATGCCTCGGCACCCATTAACTTCCGGCAGCGGGCGGAGTTCCGCGTCTGGCACGAAGGAGAAGAGACCTTTTACCTGATGTTCGGCGGCCCTGACTCACGCGAGCAAGTGCGTCTGCGGGAGTTTCCCACCGCATCGCTCCGGATCAACGCGCTGATGACGCAACTGCTGCAGGTGCTGGCCACGTTACCCGTGCTCAAGCGAAAACTCTGGCAAGTCGAATTCCTCGATACGCTGGCCGGGGACAGTCTGGTCACGCTGGTCTACCACCGCCGACTCGATGAGGAATGGGAGCTGGCCGCCCGGCAGGCCGCTCGCGAACTCGGCGCGATGATCGTTGGTCGCTCGCGCGGACAGCGCGTGGTGCTGGAGCGGGATTGGGTGTTGGAGAGTCTCGAGGTCGAGGGGCGCCGACTGAGCTACCGGCAGCCCGAAGGCAGTTTTACCCAGCCAAATGCAGCGGTGAATCAGGCAATGCTCGGCTGGGCGACACGCGCCTGCGCCGACTCAGGCGGCGGTGATCTGCTCGAGCTCTACTGCGGCATCGGCAACTTCACGGTTGCGGTGGCCGGGTGCTTCCGTCAGGTGCTGGCCACTGAAATAGGGGCTGCCGCGATCTCTGCCGCCCGCCACAACCTGGCTGCTAACGGCATCGAAAACACCGTCGTCGCCAGGCTCTCGAGCGCTGAGGCCGCCTCGGCGATGGCCCGTGAACGGCCATTCCGCCGCCTGAAGGATTTCGATCTCGATGGATTCCATCCACAGACACTGCTGGTGGATCCTCCGCGCGCAGGCCTTGATCCCGATACGCTTGCGCTGGCCGCAAATTTCCCGCGCATTGTCTACGTATCGTGCAATCCGCAATCGCTGTGCCGGGACTTGCAAGCGCTGGGCCCTGATTTCAGGATCACGCGAACGGCATTGTTCGACCAATTCCCCTACACACCCCACATGGAGTGCGGCGTGCTGTTGGAAAAACAGGCATCAGGAGACTAACAACCATGAGACCGACCCGGCTTCCCGACACCGATGTGGCCTCACGGCTCGCGTCCCTGCCAGGGTGGGAGCATCGCGACGACCGGCTGGTACGTGAATTCAGGTTCAAGGATTTCTCGTCCGCGTTTGCCTTCATGACCCGCTCGGCCATGCGGGCAGAGCAGCTGGATCATCACCCCGACTGGTTCAACGTCTACAACAGGGTGCGTGTGCAACTGAACACACACGACGTCGGTGGCGTAACGGAGCTGGACATGCTGTTGGCAGAGGCAATGAGTGCCTTCGCCGCGGACGTCGGCAGAGCTCAATAAACAGCGAGTCCATGCTTGAGGAGCTTGCGCGGCAGCACCTCATCGAGCCGGGGCAGATCCTCCGCATCCAGTTCCAGCAGACTGAGGCCATGCCGCTCGTAGACGGCGCGCTTGGCAAGCTTGGCCGAGAGTTGCCCGGGTGCGTTCTCGTCGCCCCAATACTCGAGATACAACTGCAGGGAAGGCAGGTAGAAGTCGGACCTGTAATCGCCCTCGACAGGCAAGCGCCTGCCTGCCGCATGCACGATCCCCGACATATACAGCCAATGGCAGATCATGAGGTGCGCCTTGCTCTGCAGGACATGTCCGTCGAGTGCGCGCAGCGCCTTGTCACCGGCAAGCTCGACGCAGATATCTGCCTCCGGGTCGGCGAACAGATCCACGCCCTCTGCCTCGCCAAGGTGCTCGTAGGCGTGCATCACGCGTAAATTCTGCTCCAGCACGGGATGCGACTGGATGGCTGCAGGCCAGCGGACATGGGGCACGCCGGTATCCGGATACTCCTCCTGAATGCCTCCCAGGACCTTTCCCCGCGGCGTGATCTCCCAGCCCCTGAGGGCCCGTCGTATCCAACCGAGTTCGTGCAGGAGCAGATTGACCTGACGGGCAGAAAGCCCGAAGCGCTCGCCAAGCATTGCCGAGCCGAGCAGGCCGTGCTCTTGGCCCGCGTTGAAAATACGGTGCTGGAGCAGCGTCTCTGGCCAGGCGATGTACTGGCCGAAGCGTTCGCTGTGGCGGTAGCGCCCGCCTTCGAATTCACCCTTGCCAGTCAACCGCCACTGCTCACCCTGACGCTGTATCCAACCGTGTTCTGAGAGCAGCCGAAACAGCTCCCGGGTAGGCATGTTCAGGCGTCGGGCCAGGGAGGTCCCAGACACAAAGATCTCCGTTTCAGGCATCCCGAAACGCCAGGGAGTTGTCCACAATTTCTGTGGATAAGTATGAGGATAAGATCTGAGTATGCTGCCCGGGTCCGTGCTCCTGCTGGCCCTGAGACGGATTGGTCACAAAATGTACAATTCCCATATTATCCTTTTTAATCAATTTGTTACAGCATCATCTTAAAGTCAAAATGAATCAACATGACAAAATTGTTTCGTTTTTACACGCTTCTCCCCAGTAGCAACTGAGGTGTGCATAACCAGCATGAGCGGGTCAAGTGACAGCGACTTGCCGGTAGCGCTCTTCGAGTGCCGCATAAAGCCGCTCCGGGAACGCCGAATCATGTCTGTCAAGCTGTTCGAGCAACTCACTCAAGTGCTCGTTGTCCTCCCGACCGTCCCACTGCTTGTGGTAACTACCATCCTTGTAGCCATGATCCTGACGGAAAAAATTGAGCACGTTTTTGCCCACATAGGCCGTAAACAGACTGTCGCTGTCAAGACCTGCAGCCTCCATGGCGGTCCAGAAACGGACCACGGAAAAACAGCGCCGGACGAGAACGTCGGTGGCGAGAGCCTCAACCGCCTCCAGCAGGGGAACACCGGCAGGGCGCTCAAGCGCAAGCTGATCAAGCATCTGGTCTGCAATCTGGCCGGGGGTGTTGCTGCCGTCGAAGCACATGCTCATGCCGAAGTGCCAGATGTCGACCAGCTCGAGACGAACATGCCCCCAGGCCGGCTCCTGCTTTTTCCACCACTTGTAGCCATGGTGCTCGATCAACTCGCCACACTCGATCCACAGCGCCCGGTGCCAGGCAAAATTCTGCTTGATCCAGTCGGGGTGGACCTTGCGGTTCATCCGCTCCTGCATTTCGAGCATCGTGATGAATTGCTGGCGCATGGGTAGCGTCCTCGGCAGGGGAAATTGGCGACGAAGCCCATTGTAGGTTGCAGAAGGCCTGGACACAGCCAGGAACAAGCTCCTTTACAAGCAGAGGCAATGGCAAGAAACTACTGTATGTATTTACAGTATCAATGCGTATGTCCGATTCCCTGCTCAGCATCCTCGCCCGCCCCGACATCTGGCAATCCGGACGCCATGCGCCCGCCAACGAGCCACACCACTGCCTGCCAAGCGGGCACCCGGCGCTCGATGCGGCGCTGCATCAGGGTGGCTGGCCCCGCGCTGCCTTGACCGAACTGCTGGCAACGAGCTGTGGTATTGGCGAGATGCAGCTGATCGCACCCGCGCTTGCACACCTCTCACACGGGGTTCAGCGGATCTTTTTTGTAGCACCGCCCCACATCCCCTACGCACCCGCCCTGCATGCGCTAGGCCTCAGGCTGGAACGACTGGTGGTGCTCACGCCGGAACAACCCGGGGAGCTGTTCTGGAGTATGGAGCAGATACTGCGCTCTGGCGCCTGCGGGTGCCTGCTCGGCTGGTTGCCTGATGGTCGCGGCGCCGCGGGTTACACCGCCCTGCGCCGCCTGCAGATTGCCGCGCGTCATGCGCGTGGGCCGGTTTTCCTGTTCCGGGATTGCGCCGGCGCAAGCCTGGTATCGCCGGCAGCCTTGCGGATCCAGCTCCAGCACGAAACCGCGGGACTGACCCTCGAGATTCTCAAACAGCGCGGTGGGCGCGCCGGACAGCGCATTCTGCTCGGTCGCCCCTCCCAGCTGTTGGCACACCGGGTAATGCCGGCACTGATGCCGGTGATCGTACGCGGGAACACCGTCAAGCGTGATGATGAAGCGGAGCTGCCCATGGACACACACAACCCGCCGCCCGCATCCGGGCCGCAGCAGCCAGCCCTGCACTGACCGCCATGCTCTGGTTGTGCCTGCATTTCACGCAGTTGCCGCTGGAGGTGTTCAGCCTTGCAGGGCCACCCGACACGGATCCACCGCTTGCCGTGACGGAACGGCACCGCGTCTGCGCAGCAAACGACTCCGCTGCAGCGCTCGGCATTCGTCCAGGCATGTCGGCGAGCACGGCACAGGCGCTCTCAGGCTCGCTCAGGCTGCGCGAGCGCGAACCTGCACACGAAGCCGCCACACTGATCGCGCTCGCCGACTGGGCCTGCAACTTCAGCTCGCAGGTCTGCGTCTCACCTCCCGATCGCCTGCTGCTCGAAATAGGCGCAAGCCTGCGGCTGTTCCACGGTGAGGCTGCGCTGCTCGGCGTGATGGAGGCAGATCTGGCGGCACGCCGGCACAAGGTGTGCTGCGGACTGGGACCCACGCCATCAGGAGCAGAGTTGATGGCTCGTGCCCTGCCCTGCAACGCCGTGGCATTACCGCCATGGCAACTCCAAAACGAGCCCGATGCCTTCCAGAAAATGCTGGGGAAACTGCCTGTAGAACTGCTCGCTGCGCCCGAAAAGCAGCAACTCACGATGCAGCGCATGGGCTTCACACGGATAGGCGAGTTGCTCGCGCTGCCGCGGGCGGCACTGGGCCGACGCTTCGGGAAGGCATTCCCGGATTACCTCCAGCGGCTCGCAGGCCATAGCCATGACCCGCGTTGCACGCACCGCCCACGCGATCGCTTCGAAAGCACCCTCCACTTCCTTGAGCCGGTCTGCAACGCCAACATGCTGTTGTTCCCGGCCCGGCGGCTTCTCGCCGACATGGGGCGTTTTCTGGAGCGCCGCCAGCTCTACTGCCAGCGGCTCGAGTGGCGATTGGGTGTGGCACACGGCGAACTTCGGATACTGCCTGTGGCGTGCTCGCTACAGCAGCATCGCACCGATGCGTTACTGGACCTCACGCGACTCGCGCTGGAGGGACTGCGCCTTGCAGAGGCCACGGAATCCCTCGGACTTGCCTGCCTGGAAACAGCAGCGCTGGAGGGAAAGATCAACAGCCTCTTTGCAGAGGAGTCGAGCGACGGTGGCGAGGCCGAACGGTTACTGCTGGATCGCCTGCGACTGCGGCTCGGCATGGACCGGGTACACGGTCTGTACCTCGCGGATGCAACCCTGCCCGAGCAAGCCTGGAACGGCGTACACGAACCCGCCGCGCATGCAGGCACCAGCACCTGGATGCAACGGCCCTGCTGGCTGTTACGGCAACCCACAAGACTCGGGGGAACCGAGGCACAACCGGATTGGAATGGCCCGATAGACCTGATCTCGGGGCCAGAGCGCATCGACAGCAATTGGTGGGGTGAGCCGCAGCGACGCGACTATTTCATCGGCAGACATGGCAGCGGCACACTGCTATGGGTGTTCCGCGAAAGAGCAAGTGGCGAGTGGTTCGCCCAGGGGCTCTTCGGCTGAGTCACCCTGCCCGCATTTTCACAACGTTGTCAGCGGGGACGGATTTTCAGGAACGGGTTGACGATACGACCCAGCAGCCCCTGGAACCTGAGTGGCGCGTCAAGCACGGCTAGGCACAGGCAATCGCCATCCTGTGCTGCAACCGGGCGGTGTGCGTCATCAGGACCTCGCATCAGGAAATCACCAGGCCGGTAGCAGCCGTCCTGGTCAGAGAAACTACCGTGAATCACCACGGTGATCTCGGTACCCCGGTGACCGTGTTGCGGCACCTTGCCACCAGCGGAAATGTGCTGGAGCGCGACCTCCCGGCGAGGATCACCGAAATGCAAACGGGACGACCGGAGCGAACCAATCCGCTTCCACGCCAAGGCATCGAGTCCATCGGGCACCAACCCCTGCAGAACGCGGGGAAGTCCGGAACGCACAGGAATGGCACCGAGCGCCGGTTGCACACTGTCGTCTTCGAGACGAAGAATCAATTGCTCCAGTGCATCCTCATTCACGGGCACGGGATCGAGGCCCTCGAACAACCGGGCGCCGACTTCCTCCAGCTGCTGCGTCTCGGAGCGACATTGCCCGCAGTGCTCGAGATGCACCACCAAAGGCAACGCCACTGCACCGGGCAAAGTGCCCGCCGCATAGTCAGCCAGCATGAACTGATCGGGATGGAATTGCGGGGTAGACTTTGGATTCATCGTTGCAGCATCACCTTGAGTTTACTCATGGCAAGACGGATACGCGACTTCACGGTGCCTAGGGGAAGACTGAGCTCCTCCGCGACCTCGCTGTGCGATTTTCCCTCCATGTAGACTTTCGCGATGATCTGACGCTGCTCGATAGGCAGCGCTCGAAGCGAGTCGCGAATCTCGACTTCGATACGTTTCTGGTAGAGCTCGTCGTGAAGCTCATCGGGATTCGTTCCGAAGTCCCACAACTCGTCGACGTCGACCTCTTCCTGCACGCGGAACTTGCGCCGCAACAGGTCAATCCGGCAGTTGCGCGCCAGTGTGTAGATCCAGGTGGTGGCACTGGCCTTGGCCGCATCAAAGGTCGCGGCGCGGTTCCAGATCTTCAGCATTACCTCTTGCACAAGCTCCTCGGCGAGCGCGTTGGAGGACATGCCGGAGGTGGAGAGCGCGAAGGACTTTAAAAGTGGCGCGAAGTGGCGGAAAAGTTCGCCATAGGCTTGACGGTCACGATCGCGAGCAACCGCTTGGAGTCGAAGGGTCCAAGGGTCCAGCTCACGCTCAAAGGCAACAACTTGATTCATCCCGGTCAATGATGGACGGGTAGCACCGGGCTGTAAACCCGGGCGAGGAGGAAATCGCAGTACGCTGCTCTTGCCACGCATTCCGGTGCTTCCTATGTATCTGGCCTGTGTACGATGCAACGCCCCTCTCTGGATCAACACCACCCCGAATTGCTTCGAAAGCCTTGCGGAGCAGGCTCCGCCGGGCAACAGTCCTGTTTCGGGAGGTTGATCCGCACACCCGCAAACTCCGTACACCCGCCGGGCCGTACATAAGACCGAAAACCAAGGGAAAGCCATGAGAATCGCCATCGTCGGCTCGGGCATCGCCGGGCTGACTGCAGCATGGCTGCTCGCCCGCCGCCATGAGGTCGTGGTGTTTGAGTCCGAGTCCAGAATCGGAGGCCATACCGCCACCGTGGACGTACGTCTGGATGGTCGGGATTACGCCATCGACACCGGGTTCATTGTGTATAACGATCGCACCTACCCCAACTTCATTCGCCTCTTGGCGGAGCTTGGCGTTAACTCACAGCCCACCGACATGACGTTCAGCGTCAGCCATGACACGGCTGGCCTGGAGTATGCGGGCTCGAACCTCAACACCCTGTTTGCCCAGCGCGCCAACCTCCTGCGTCCCGGCTACTGGCGGATGCTGCGGGATATCCTCCGGTTCAACCGGGAATCACAACAGGATCTGGATGAAAATCGCCTCAGCCCCGGCATGCAACTCGGTGACTACCTGCGGGCCGGGGGGTATTCGTCCGAATTTCGCGACTGGTACCTGGTGCCCATGGGGGCGGCCATCTGGTCATCCGGAACGCGCGCCATGGATGCTTTCCCGGTGGAGTTCTTCATTCGCTTCTTCCGCAACCACGGTCTGCTGGCCGTCACCAACCGGCCCCAGTGGCGCACGCTGGTCGGTGGATCGAGGAGCTATCTCGAACCGATCACCCGCGCCTTCGCCGGCTCCATGCGCACTGCGGATCCCGTGACGCGCATCCGGCGCGACCAGGATGGCGTGGACGTGCAGACCCGGGCAGGCGAGGCAGGCCGCTTTGACCAGCTGGTGCTGGCCTGCCACAGCGACCAATCGTTATCCTTGCTGGAGACACCTTCCGCCGCGGAACAGGGTGTGCTTGGGGCCATTGCGTATCGAGCCAATGACGTGATCCTGCACAACGACACCTCCGTGCTGCCGCGGCGCCGGCTTGCTTGGTCGAGCTGGAACTACCGCATACGCGACGGCGCCGATGAACTGCCCGTTCTCAGCTACGACATGAACATCCTGCAGCGCATCGAGTCGCCGCACACCTTCTGTGTAACGCTGAACGACAGCGTAAACATCGATTCTTCGAAAATTCTGGGACGCTTCCGCTATAGCCACCCTGTGTACAGCGTCGAGGCAGTCAGCGCCCAGCAGCGCTGGCGCGAGATAAACGGCACCGACAGGACCTGGTATTGCGGGGCCTGGTGGGGCAACGGCTTCCACGAGGACGGCGTGAGCAGTGCCGTTCGCGTCGCGCAGGAACTCGGAGTGCAGTGGTGATTGCCCCGGCGATCTACACCGGACAGGTACGGCACCGGCGATTCACGCCCACAGGCCACGCGTTCCGTTACCAACTCTGCATGCTTTTTCTCGATCTCGAAAAACTCGACACCCTGTTCCGTGGATCCTGGCTGTGGTCATCGAAAAAACCGGCGCCGGGCTGGTTCCGCAGGCGCGATTTCCTGGGTGACCCGGCCCGCCCCCTGGCCGACTGCGTGCGCGAACTCGTGGCCCAGCGTACCGGCGAGCAGCCCACAGGCCCCGTGATGCTGCTCGCAAACCTGCGCTACTTCGGCGTGCTGATGAACCCGATCGCCTGCTACTACTGCTACGAAGCCGATGGCACGACACTGGCAGCCGTGGTGGCCGAGGTCACCAACACCCCCTGGGGCGAGCATCACGCCTACGTGTTGCCCGCGCAGCAAGGCTCCAGCCTGCTCCATGCGAGCTTCGACAAGCAGATGCACGTATCACCCTTCAACCCGATGACCATGCGCTACCGATGGACCAGCCGCGCGCCGCAGGAACATCTCGGCATTCACCTCGAGAACCATATGAATGGCAGCCGGGTTTTCGATGCCACTCTGAGCCTGCGTCGTGAGCCCATCAACCGCGCGGCCTTGGCGAGGCTGCTGCTGCTTCGATTCCCGCTGATCAGCCTTAAAATCGCCGGCGCGATCTACTGGGAGGCGCTCCGGCTTTTCCTTAAACGCGTTCCTTTCCATGCTCACCCAAGCGCACCGCTGACGACTGACAAGGAGACCCTCTGATGAACTCTGCAGCCCGCGAATTCCAACAAGATGTCGGCGTTGCCAAGCCGGGCTGGGCAGCCCGCATCACACGGGATCGCATGCTCAAACGTATCGCTGCACTGCCTGCGGGACGCCTGGTCATAGAGGATGCCGATGGCAGCCACGTAGCCGGCTCCGGACAAGCACGTCCCGAACTGGACGCCCATATCCGCGTGCACCATGAAGGCTTCTACCAAGCGCTTGCGGCCAGTGGCAGCGTGGGAGCGGCAGAGTCCTGGGTCCGAGGCCAATGGAGCAGCCCCGATCTCGTGCAGCTGACCCGGCTCATGGCCGCAAACGTCGAGGTACTGAATCGACTGGATGATGCATCGTCTTTTTTCGATCGCATGGCGCTGCGCATCCTGCACACACTTAAGCGCAACAGCCGCGATGGTTCACGGCGCAACATCGAGGCTCACTACGACCTCGGCAACGAGATGTTCGAGCAGTTCCTCGATCCGACCATGATGTATTCCTCGGCGCTGTTCCCGCACGACCGCGCCTCACTAGAGGAAGCCTCGCTCGCCAAGCTGGACCGCATTTGCCAGAAACTCGAACTGAAAACGAGCGACCACCTGGTGGAAATCGGCACCGGCTGGGGTGGCATGGCACTGCATGCCGCGAGCCGCTACGGCTGCCGCGTGACCACGACCACCATCTCGCGCGAACAGCAGGAATATGCCCTGAAGCGCATCGCGGCCGCCGGGCTCGCGGACCGCGTGACAGTACTACTCAAAGACTACCGTGACCTCGAGGGGCAGTTCGACAAGCTGGTTTCCATCGAGATGATCGAGGCTGTCGGCCACAGCTACCTACCCGCCTACTTCGAGACCTGCAGCAAGCTGCTGAAGCCCGAAGGATTGATGGTGCTGCAGTCGATCCTCATTCCAGACCAGCGCTACAGTCGCGCCCTGGGTAACGTGGACTTCATCCAGCGTTACATCTTTCCCGGTGGCTTTCTGCCCTGCACCGCCGAAATCCTGAAGCAAGTCGCACAGCGCAGCGACATGCAACTGCTGGATCTCCGCGATATCACGCAGGACTACGCGCGCACCCTCGAGGCGTGGCGCCAGCGTTTCAGCGCCGGCGTTCAAAAAATCCGCAGTCTCGGCTACAGCGAGGACTTCGTGCGTCTCTGGGATTACTACTTCGCGTACTGCGAGGGCGGCTTCCGTGAGCGGGCGATCAGCACGGCGCAGTTCCTGTTCGCCAAGCCAGACTGGCGTCCGTCGGCCAGCCCATGAGCACCATCGTCTGGTTCCGTTCGGATCTGCGCTGCGATGACAACGCGGCACTGTCAGCGGCCTGTGCCACCGGCGAGCGCGTGATCGGGCTGTTTCTGCTCGCCGATGCACAGTGGCAGCGCCACGACTGGGGGGCGCGCAAGCAGCAGTTCGTCTGGCGCCATGTGCTCGCGCTGCGCGCGGCGCTGGCGCGGCGCGGTATCGAGCTCTGGGTGCTGCGCGCACCGCGTTTCAGTGATGCCGGGCAAGCACTGCTCGACTTCGCGCGCGAGCGTCACGGCTCCTGTGTCATCGCCAGCGCCGAGTACGGCGCAGACGAGACCGAGCGTGATGTGCGCGTTGCAGCGGCACTCGCGGGAGCCGGTATCGGATGGCGGCTGCTGCAGGATTATTGCCTGCTGCCGCCGGGGAGTGTGCGCACCCGCGAAGGCGCGGCCTTCAAGGTCTATTCGCCGTTCCGTCGCGCCTGGCTCGAATTGGTGCGCGTCGACAGCCCGAGCTGCATGTCGGCGCCGGAGGCTGGCCCGCCCGTGGAACCACCGCCGCTTCCCGCATGGGAGCCGCCGGATGCAACACTTGACCCTGTTTGGTGGCCCGTTGGCGAGGAGGCCGCGCACGACCGTCTGGCGGATTTCTGCACCGACAGGATTCATCGCTACAACGTTGATCGCGACATCCCCGCGCTGGATGGCACCTCCCGCCTGTCTCCCTATCTCGCGGTCGGCGTACTTTCGGTACGGCGCTGCCTGCAGGCTGCGTTGGCGGCGAATCACGGCGAGTGGGACAGCGGCAGCCAGGGGGCACAGATCTGGATCAACGAACTGATCTGGCGCGAGTTCTACTCGCACATCCTGCAAGCCTTTCCGGCCGTGAGCCGGAATCGCCCGTTCCGCCCTGACACCGACCGGATCTCCTGGCGACAGGACGAGGCTGACTTCAACCGCTGGCGCGACGGCCTTACCGGATTTCCGCTGGTGGACGCCGCCATGCGTCAACTGTCTGCAACGGGATGGATGCACAACCGGCTGCGAATGCTGGCAGGCATGTTCCTGTCAAAACATCTGCTGATCGACTGGCGTCGCGGCGAGCGCTGTTTCATGGAAGAGCTGGTGGACGGCGAGCTGGCCGCGAACAACGGCGGCTGGCAGTGGTCGGCATCGACGGGTACCGACGCGGCGCCCTACTTCCGGATCCTGAGTCCGGAACGCCAGGCGGTACGCTTCGATTCGGAGGGCGTATTCGTGAGGGAATACCTGCCGGAGATCGCCAACTGCAGCCGCAAGGCGCTGTTGAAGCCAGGCCACCCGGAGCTCCTGGCCGCCGGCTATCCGGCGCCCATGCTCGACACCCGTGCAGCCCGCGAACGCGTGATGAGCGCGTTCCGCAACGCGGGCATCGAAGCCGCCGAGGACGCCCGCGGATGAACCCGGCGCTGCGCGATGGAATCGTGTTCCAATTGGGATGGCTCTGTTGCGTCGCCGGTGGCAATCGGGGTGCCCTGCTCGCTGCCGTGATTCTGGTGCCGCTGCAGGTGACCTGGCCCGGTCGGCGTTCGACCCGCGAGTGGCGAATGATCCTGCTTTGCGCGGCGATCGGGCTTGCGATGGATCTCGGCTGGCAGCTTCTGGGTGTGCTGACCTTCAAGGGACAGCTTGTCTGGACCACGCCCGGCTGGCTGGTGGTGCTGTGGCTGATGTTCGCGGGAACCCTGTTCCGCTCGCTTGCCTTCCTGCAGGACAGGCTGTTGCTGGCAGCTGCTCTGGGGGCACTCAGCGGGCCGCTCAGCTACATCGCCGGTATGCGCCTGGGTGCCGCGGAAACGACGCACCCGGACAGCATCGTCGCCCTCGCGATGGCGCCTGCTTGGGCTGTGCTGCTGCCGCTGCTTGCACGTCTGGCGCGTGGTAGCAACGCAGAAGGCGTCTCCTCATGAAACACCGGCTTTGCGCTTCACTGGCCGCGGTTGTCTTGATGATCACCGCAAGCACCATCGCTCTGGCCGGCACCGAGGTCGTAGAGGGCATCGCGCTGCGGCTTCCCGAGCGCACCGAGATCTATCACGAAACCCACGAGATCTCCGCATTACATCACCGCATCAGCTACAGCGACCTGAATGGCGTGCTACTTGCCAAAAAGCAACTCGACTACACCTGCAGCGACAGCGCCCCGGCATGGGAGCAGCACGACCTTCGCAGCGGCAAGGTGGTGGGAGGGTATTGGGCAGGCGAGGATTACATGCTGGTGAAGGATGGACGTGAGACCGCCATACGGCCCGAGGGCACGCTGGTCGCAAGCTCGGGCTTTGACCGCTTCGTCCGCAAACACCGGGACAGTTTGCTGGCCGGCGACACCATAGGCTTCGAGTTCGCCCTTCCGGCAAGGCTGTCCACTATCGACATGCGCATACGGCGCGAGGAAAACGCGATCGCGGAAAGCGGAATCGCTGACTGGTTCCGCGTCGAACCCGTGCAGGGGCTCTTCAGACTTTTCACCTCGGGAATCCTGCTTGGCTACAGCGAGAGCGGGGAATTGCTGCTCTATCGCGGCCCCTCCAACATCAGCGACGGCGAGGGCGGTGACCTCGACGTCGAAATCCGCTACCACCGACACACACTGGACTCGGAGGCGGGAAAACCGGCTGAAACAGCGCCGGCAACCGTTCTCGTGAACTCGTCATCTACCTGTCCGCGGCAAAACACATGAGCCATGAGATCGTTCTGGACGAATCCATCGAGGTCCCGCGCGCACTGCAGGAGACATTCGCCTACGTTGCGGATTTCTCCCGTATCGAGCAATGGGATCCCGGCGTGCGCAGCGCCACCACACTCTCGGCCGGGCCTCCGGGGGTGGGCAGCGAATATCGCGTCGACATGAAAGCGGGCTTCTCCCTGCACTACACCGTGATCGAGTTCAGGCCCCTCGCGCAGATGCTGATGCAGGTTGAATCCCGTTTTTTCTCGGCCCGCGAGGAAATCCTCTTCGAGGCCACGCCTGACGGCACCCGCATCCGTTACATCGCACGCTTCAGTTTCCCGGCCTCGCTTGCCGCGCTTTCCAGACGCTTTCCCGGCGTCATGCAGGGCGTCGGCAAGAGCGCCATGCAGGGGCTGCGCCGTGCGCTGGAAGACGCCTATACCGCACCCGCGGATGCGGAGCGCCACGCCCTGGCTGACCGGCTGATCCTCCCGGGGATGCTGGGCTTCACCCGCTTCGGTTACCAGCGAGCGCGACGACGCTGGAAGCCCGTCTCGGCGTGGCTCGGTGACCGGCATATCGTGCTGACGGGCGCTACCTCGGGTATAGGTCTCGCTGCGTCCAGATCACTCGCCTCGATGGGCGCGAAGCTCACGCTGGTCGGCCGCGAGTCGGCCAAGCTGAAGTCCGTGGCGGCCACGCTCCGCGCCGCAACAGGCAACGCACGCATCGGCACCGAGACCGCCGATCTCAGCCTGATGGCAGACGTGCATGCGCTGGCCAAGCGATTACTGCGCGCGGGCCATCCCATTGACGCGCTTATCAACAACGCCGGCGCCCTCTTCAACCCTCGCCAGACCACCGCTGAAAATCTCGAAAAAAGCTTTGCCCTGCTGTTGCTGGGTCCTTTCATCCTCACCGAGCGCTTGCACCCCCTGCTTGCAGCGGCCCAACGTTCACGCGTGGTGAACGTGCTATCGGGAGGCATGCTTTCCCAGCGCATTCGCGTGCGCGACCTGCAGAGCGAACGCGGCACCTATTCCGGATCGGTAGCCTATGCGCGCGCGAAGCGCGGACTGATGATCCTCACCGAAGAGTGGGCCAAACGCTGGCGTGAGGAAAACATCGTGGTAAACGCGATGCATCCGGGCTGGGCCGACACACCGGGTGTGGCATCCGCGCTCCCCGCATTTCGGCGCCTGACCCGTCCGCTGCTGCGCACGCCCGAACAGGGCGCGGACACCGTGGTGTGGCTCGCGGCGGCTACCGAGGCGGCGCAGCAAAGCGGTGCCTTCTGGCTCGATCGCGAACCACACCCGAGCCACCTGTTCGCATCCACACGCGAGACACCCGAGGATCGCGCCGCCCTGCTCCAGGCCCTCGCAGACCTGATGACCGGGACCACCCCGAAACGGCGCGCGCCGCGCAAGTCCTGAGGTGGCTAAGGCGTGATGGCTGCGGATTTCTGCCCACTGAACGCCGCGGAGCGCAGTCAGGCGCAGGAGCTGATCGGAGCCGATCGCCTCGAGCAGCTGCTCCGGCAGTGGGCCGAGGAGTATCCGCGACGAGAAACACGCACCATCCGGGATCCTCTGCTGCGCTCGCTCTGTCACTACGTCGAGGCAGCGACGACGCCCGCACCGGAGCCGCTGGACCTCATCGCCATGTTCATCGAGAACGTCGCTCTGCTACGACCAGCCACGCCCGCCGTGGTTGTGGAACATCCTGATCACTGCGTGATTCATGCAGACGCGGCCATGCTGCAGATTCTCCTGCATGAATTGATCGACAACGCGATACGCCACGCCATGCACCGCGCCGAGATACGCCTGGAACTCGGGTCTCGTCCGGGATGCAGTCTGTACCTGCGTGACAACGGATGCGGCATAGACCCCGCACAGGGCAGCACAGTCTGCCTGCCCTTCCGCAGCATCGCGCCGCCGCATCGGGAGCGCCACCCGGCGCAGCGCATGGGGCTCGGGCTGGCCACGGCGAGCCGCATCGCCGCAGCCCATGGCGGACACATACGCATTGCCTCGGAACCGGGCTGGGGAACCACCGTGAGTGTGCTGCTCGCACCACTGCGCAGCGCGTGACGCGGTGACACGCGACCCCTACACTGCCCGATCATCCTGGTGGAACTGGTACATGAAAGCACTGCGCGAAATGCTTGCCTCCGAATCCGGCGCGGGCATCCTGATGATGATGGCGGGTGCCGTTGCCCTGGTGCTGGCGAACTCCCCTCTGCACGACGCCTACCTCGCGTTTTTCAGCCTCGACCTGCAGGTGAGGGTGCATGAACTGAACATCGAGAAACCCCTGCTGCTGTGGATTAACGACTGCCTGATGGCGATTTTTTTCTTCACGATAGGGCTGGAGCTGAAACGCGAAGTGCTGGAGGGAGAGCTCTCGAGCGCTCGCAAGATCGCCCTGCCCGCTTTCGCCGCACTCGGCGGCATGGTGGTGCCGGCACTGGTCTACGTGGCACTGAACCACGGCAACGCCCTGGCCATGCGCGGCTGGGCGATTCCCACCGCCACTGACATCGCCTTCGCGCTCGGGGTGCTGACGCTGGTGGGGCGCTCGGTTCCCTCGTCGCTCAAACTCTTCCTCGTCACGCTCGCGATCGTCGATGACATCGGCGCGATCGTGATCATCGCGCTGTTCTACACGGCCGATATCGCACCACTCTCGCTTGCGATCGCGGGTGGTTGCTGCGCCGCGCTGTTTTGCCTCAACCGCTATGGCGTGCGCAGCGCCGCTCCGTACCTTCTGCTCGGCATGGTGATGTGGCTCTCGGTGCTCAAATCCGGTGTTCACGCGACACTTGCGGGCGTGGTGCTCGCGATGTTCATCCCGAACCGCACACCCGATGGCGCCTCGATGCTCAAGGATCTGGAGCATGGGCTTCGTGGCACCGTGTCGTACGTGATTCTCCCGCTGTTCGCGCTGGCCAACTGCGGCGTCTCGTTGTTCGGCCTGGGCGCTGATGTACTCACCCACCCGGTCCCTCTGGGCGTGACACTGGGGCTGCTGCTCGGCAAACCGGTGGGCGTGCTCCTGTGCAGCGGTGCGGCGATCGCACTGGGCCTCGCACGCCTGCCCGAGCGCAGCAATCTGTTGATGTTCCTGGGTGTGGCCTGCCTGACCGGCATCGGCTTCACGATGAGCCTGTTCATAGGCTCGCTCGCGTTCGAGCCGGGCAGCCTGGGTGAGGGCGTGGACGAACGCGTGGGCATCCTGCTCGGCTCCGCGGGATCTGCGCTGCTAGGCGTGGTGCTGCTCCGCGCTGGCCTGAGGCGTCAATGGACCCGCTGAACACGACGAGAGCGACTCGAGGCGAGCCTGCAGCAGCAGGTTCCGCGGGCTGACCGACCGCTCGCAGAAGGTTTCGAGCCGTACCCGGTAGCCTCCCTCTTCCAGTGCAACCGCCAGATCGAGCACAACCCAGAGTTCGATCAGCCGGCGGAAGCGCTGACGCACCAGATCGAGTGCACTCACCTCCCAGAACCGCTGATGCCCTCTCGCCTCCCAGTGCGCATGGCGCAGCTCCTGCGGCAGACGCAGCCCCTTGCGCTCGGCAACGAAAGCGCAAAACCCCGCAAAATCCCCGGCGAGCACGACGGCCGGAACCGACGGCAGCGGCAGGTACTGCGACCCCGGATTGTTGTCGCGCAGCAGAGCATCGACGCCAAGCTGCCAAGCCTGCAGTTTTTCGCGGCGCCGACGCGCATGACCACCGGCCGTGACGGACTCCTGTACGGCCGTGCGCAGATCATCCGCCTGAAGCCCCGGCGAGCACTCACGACCCGCCCCTGAGCGCGGCAGATGCCCGTCCGTGCCCAGGTGATAACAGCAGGGAGCGAGACTGAGAGCCGGGGCTGCGGCAACAAGCGCCAGATCGAGCAGGCGTCGATGCAGCGGCCCGCAGGCATGGAGCGCGACCAGATGCGCGGAGTCCTCAACCCACCTCCGCACCCCCTCTCCCATCACATCACAGCCAACCGTGCGCACGTCGAGGCCAGCGCGACCGGCTAGCGATGCACCCGCCTCAACGAGTGCACGATCACGCTCCAACGCAACGAAGCCCGGGTTGCCCCACTGGACGGCAAGCGCGCGTGCCAGATGGGCCTTGCCGGCGCACCAGTCCACGCAGCGCAGACGCTGCACGGGCTCGACGGCAGCTGCGAAAGACACCACCTGGGACCACTTGCGCCCCGGCACGTCGCGGTTGCCGTCACGCGGCCAGGGCGCGAGTGGACGCTGCACCGCCGTGGCCACCTGCTCGAGTTCGCGCCAGTGTGCCACCGGAAACCAGGGCGCGAGGAACTGGTCATGGGCAAGCGGATCACCCTGGAGCCTTGCGATTGCAGCGGGATCGAGGGCGCGCAGTGCCGCTGACAAATCAGGAAGCGTCTCCTCCCACGCAAGACGTGGGCTGCGAAAGGCGTTGGGTTGCCAGAAGGAGCGCGTGTCGCGCAACTGCACGCCGATCTCGCGCAAGCGCCCGACAAGGGCGCCGACGCGAGGCTCACTTGCTACGGTGTTCATGCACGCCGTTCCACCCGGGCAGCGGCCCTTCGCGCAGCATCTGCGCGCAACGCCGCACATGGAAGGCGCAAACGGCGTCTTCGGGATCGGCCTCAAGCAATGAGGCAAACGCCTGCCCTGCCCGCGCAAAATCGCCACTCTGATACAGCGCGAGCGCGGCCGCATAAGCCACGAGATCTGTCCGTGCTCCGGCCCCCATGGGTTCGTGTATCACCACTGGCTCAATTCGGCCCTTCACGCGCACGCGATCGATCTCACGAAACGGCATGCCAGGTGAGGCCACGCGGGTGGCGTCGCTCACCAGGATCCCGGCGCCGTAGAAAGGGCACAGCCCCTCCACCCGCGAGGCGATGTTCACGCCGTCGCCGATCACGGTGTAGTTCATGCGCGAGGCGCTGCCCATATTGCCCGCAACGACGGCGGCAGTATTGATGCCCACGCCAACGGCGAGCGGCGCCTCGCTCTCGGCGGCAAGCTCGGTGTTCAGTAGCGCAACCGCGCTCAGGATGCCGAGCGCGCCACGCACCGCACGCGCAGCGTGATCGGGATTGGCGAGTGGCGCGCCATACAGCGCCATCACCGCATCGCCGATGTATTTGTCCACCACGCCGCCCTCGGCCTCGATCGCCTCGGTGACACGGGTGAGATAACGGTTCAACAAGGCGAGCACCTCCGCAGGCGATGTGCCTTCACAGCGCGCCGTGAAACCGCGGATATCGACAAACAGCACGGTGACCTCGCGCTCCTCGCCACCGAGCTGGATGGGGCGTCGCAGCAACTCCTCGGCGATGGCGGGCGAGACAACCCTCCCCAGCAAGGCCCGCACCCGCTCACGATCCTCAAGTCCACCGGCCATCTGGTTGAACGACTGTGAGAGCTCGCTGATCTCGTCACGCCCGGGAATATCCATCCGCCCCGCGTAGTCACCCCCGGCGATCCGCCGCACGCCACGCGCCAGCTCGAGGACCGGACCTGTCACGCTGCGGGCAATCAGCACGGCGGCCACTACCGCCACCGCAACACCGGCACCGAGCAGCGCAGCCAGTGACGCCATCAGCCTGCGGTAGGGTGCCAATTCGGCGTGCAGCGAGCGGGCGAGCACGGCGACCGCATCCATCTCGGCACGGGGATCGAGCGTCGCGGGCAGCAGGACGTAGTCCTCGCCAGCCAGACTCTCGGTGCGCACACCGGTACCCGCGGGCGCGTGACCCAAGGCCTTCACCAGCGCGTCACGCGTCGCCGGCGCCATGGTCGAGGCAACGGCATCCCAGCTGCCGTCGCTGCGGCGCGACAGCACGCTCACCTCGGAAATCTTGCCAAGCGCTCGGGCGAATGCATCGTCGATCGCGAAACCGAAGAGGATCCAGGCGCTGGGCTCCGGCGTGAAGAGCGGCACCACTGTCACTTGCTGCAGTACGCCGCCGATTTCAACGATACCGCTGCCCTCGCCGTAGTCATCCGCACTGGCGCGCGCAAGCAGCCCGTCCCATGGCGCGCGGCTGCCCTGGGGCCCGACCGAAACCGTGCTCGCGATAACCCGTCCGTCCGGGTCAACCAGGATCATGGTGTCGGCATCGATCCGCTGGAGATGGTTCTCCATGGCCGAGAGAATGGTGCCGTGATCATCGCTGGCGAAGGCCTGCTTGAAGGCGAAATCACCGGATAACAGGCGCGCATTGCCGACAAGGCCGGCGCTGCGCTCGTCGATGAGGCGGCGGAAAACGCCAGCACCCGCATCAAGGCTGGCAGCAATCTGCCGGGTGGCATTGCGTGTGGTGGCGACGCTGACCAGCAGGAATGCCACTGCCTGCGTAACGAGCACGAGGCCGATGACCAGCACGAGCATGCGGTTGCGGAAACTCCGAAAACCACGCGAGGGTTTCAGGCTCAGTACCGGTCGGCAGCGCGCGCGGCAGGCGCGCGGCGGATTTGCAGCTTGCGCTTGAGTTCGAGGGTCACTGCGGCGGTCATAGCCGCATCCGCGGATATGAGCTCGGGCCCCATTGCGGGGCTCTGGTCTGCGACATCGGGGTGCCACCCCATCACGCGCCAAGGGCCCGCCGGCACCGCCTCGATGCGTGCGATGCCATCGGCGCCCGTAAGCGCGAACAACGCCGTGGGCACTACCACAAGATAACCGCGCATCCAGTCGTGGATGTTGCAGCCAAGCGTCACCACGCCAGCCTGGGGAAACCGCACCGGTTCCGCGGGCGTGCCCGCATAAAGCGGCAGTTCGAAACGCAAGGCATCCGAAAAGGAGTAGACGTGATGACGGATATTGTCGCTGTTCGGAAAACTCACCAGAGCACCAACGGGGACCACCAGAACCCGTGGCACGAAGCGTTTGTCGATCTGGTCCATCACCAACTTTGACTGTGGCAACGCCGGCGTGGCCTGGTCGCCTGTGGCCTCCAGAAACACCACCGCCCCCTCGACCGGCTTGCCCGCAGGATCGCTCGCCAACACTGACAATGACGCAGCGTGCACATCAGTGGACTGCCCTTGCAGCACTGCCAGAACACACAGCGATGCAACCCAAGCCCTCACCGGCGGCAGGCCTGTCATGGCGATCAATAACTCCACATGAAGCGCAGCCGCAGCACGTTCTTGTCGTAGCGTATGCCGCCATCGGCATCGCTCAGCTGGTACTCCCAGTCAAGCTCGAGAGCAGTGGTGTCAGCCAGCGGATAATTGAGACCGAGAACCACCGTGTGAGTGAGCGCATCGAGGCGGTAGGCAGACCGACCCGGCCCGAATGCCGCGTCCGCCGTGATGGCTTTCGCAGCACCCACGATATCGGCATTGGGACGTCCTGAAGACACGACATCGCCGTCACGCAGCCGGTACGAACCGAGCATCAGTAAGCCATTGTCCAGCAGATAGTCGGCTGACAGCTCGAGTTCTGTGCCCTCGAAATCGAAGACATCGCCCCGGCGGCTGCCCACAACACCGGGGAACGTGGGGCGGTTGGGCGGAAGATTCTGATCGTCCTCATCACCCTCCCGCAGATCCTCACGCAGCGCCGCCGAGAGGCTCCAGCGCTCCCCGATCCGTTTTCCGGCGCGGAGCGTGACGCCGTAGCGTGAGCCGTCACGGATATAACTGTCCGAATCGATGCGCTCGCCATCGATCACGAGGCTCATCCATGGTGCTTCGGGGCCCAGGCCGAATTTGTGCCTCAGTGATGCCGACAAGCCGGCTGCCGTTTCGCTCAAATCGGAGAAGCGCTGGAACTCGACGGCGCGCGCGAGCACCGCCACAGAAAAAGCGGTTCCCGTAGCCAGCTCCACCGCGCCGCCCACCCGCCCCGCCACCTGCACGGACGCGTCATTGCGCACATCGCCGCTTTTTGCGGCACGGCCTACGTTGTCATCGCGGCTTGCCTGCACATCGAGATCCGCGAACACGCTCGCCCGGGCAAGGCCCGGCGCGACGCAAAGCGGCAGCAAGACGGCTACACCGCAGACGCATTGTCGAAACACCTTCTGCTCCCTCATAGCCGCAACCCGAGAATACTGACGCTCACCAGACAAGGCGCGGGTGGCATTCAGCGCGCGAGCAAGGCCTGCAGATAACCCTGATCGCTCAGGAAGGCATACCCCCACCAGACGATAAAAATCAGCACTGCAAGTCGTCCCGAAGACGATCCCTTTACCGCGTATTTGTCCCCACCAAGGCTGGCACCCACGGGCAGCGTGGCCAGCGTCGTCAAGGTCGCGCCAAAGGGCACGTTCACCAGAGCCCGCCCGTTCACGGCCCAGCCGCTGGCATCCAGCAGCGGCGCGATATTGCGCCGGCGCAGCTTCAACCATGCCAGGATCATCGCCGGTCCCGAGATCGCGAGCAGGATGCCGGCAATCGCAAGCGGGAACTGCCAGGCCTTGATGTCGGCGATGGTTTTCAGAAAGTAACCGAAGGCTGTACCAATCGACCCCAGCGCAACGCCGAGAGCCGCAACGGTGCCGACATCGATGCGACGCGCTGGTGGCGGTGGAGCACCGACTGCCGGCGGCGCCGCTGCCTCGGCAGGCAGCGTCACCACGGTGGTTTGCAACTTGTCGGCCGCTGCAGAGTCGGCAGAGGCCGCACGCTTGGCCACCTGCTCCTCGATGAAGCGGGCGACCTTCCTGTAGGGATTCCAGAAGGCCTGACGCACGCTGATGGGGTTGTCGACGATACGCGTGATGGTGGCATCCCAATCGCGTCCGGCGCGGTCATAGAAAATCCCGTTGCGACCGACCAGCAGGTTCTCGGCATCGCCGTCGGTGACGGCTGCCACGATCTGCATGCTCTCGCCTCCGGGACGGCTGAGGTTGCAGTAAGCGAGGTAGGCGCCGGCAAGGCCCGCCAGCGCCACATGCTTGCCGGCATCCGCCACGCGCAGGCACAGGCTGCAACTGCGCTGGTCGATGAAAAGTGTTCCGCACTGGAAACTGGCCGCCGTCTCAGCGCCGTAGAAATCCTGGAAATTGACGAAATTGCGGCAGAAGCCCGCCAGATCGCGGCGCAACCGGATCAGTCGTACCAGATCCGTGAGGGCATCGTAAGCAGGCGCAAGTTCGAGATCCGCCGCGATGAGCAGGTCCATCGCCGCCCGCTGCGAAGCAGTCACCGCGGACTGCAGATCGGCATCGCTCGCCCCGTCGAGCGCCGGGTAGGGGTTGCCCGCGGACCATGTACGGTAGGCCTCCAGTTGTGCGAGAAGGCTGCGCCAGTCGGCTTCGGCAAGACTCGCACGAGCGCCCAGGAGCGGCGTTATCGCGTCGCTGGCGAGGGTGGCGACGGCGCCTGCCCAGGCGGGGTTCAGCGAGCCCGTGAGCGGCAGATCGCCGCCAGCTGTGACCCGTGCCAGCGGGAAGCTGCGGATCTCGTCGGTATCGATGCTGAGGTCACGCGCCGCGAGCGCGAGCCATGCGCCCTCTTCCCGGTTGAGTGCAGCCTCGGCGCGGGCATCGAACCGCGCCAGTGCGCAACGCGCAAAAAAATCGTCGACCCTGGCTCCCACTGCATCGACCGCAGCCACAGCAGCAGCGCTGGCGGCAGGCTCGGGAGTGGCCGCAGCACGCCACGCCAACACGGCCTCGGCGGCGGTCTGGAAGGCGCCGAGTCCGTCGGCAGCCAGACCCGGCTCACCGCTGCGATCAATCGTGCCGAAGCCAGCGGCGATCGCGGTTTCGATGAGCGCTTGCAACGCCACATCCCCGGTCGAGGCCGGCATGACGACGCCGTCACCATTCAAGGGCTTGCCGGCAAGCAGCTCGGCCGCGCCTAGAGCACTGTCGAGGTCAAGAGCCGAATCGCCCTCTCGGCCCATCTCCCGCAGTACGCGACGTGCCGCCGCCTCCAGCGTTGCCCCGGCCGGCTGTGTGGTGTCTATCGCAGCGAGCGGCAGCGCCGGAGAGCCCGCCAGAAGCTCGTCCGGCGAGCTGAGGCGCGCGAGTGTCCACTCGATCGCCGCCAGCAATTCCGGGGCGCGGATACGCCCGTCGCCATCGCCATCGAGAAGGGCGAGTGTGTGCGGGTCGAACTCCACCCCCTCAACCGGGCAGGCCAGAGCGACCCAGAGCTTCTGATCAAGACCGGCCAGCGCGGCAAAATCGACGCCGCGATCCAGCGTCACCTGCGAGAAACCACCAGCGAGAGAAAACTGCCACGTATGCATGATCGAGCTCCTGAAATTAATTATTGGGGGCGTGCTCCCACGCGGAGCACACTTCGAAGACATCAACGCGGGCGGTTGGCGCGCTGCTCGTCGAGCCGGCGCAAGAAATCCTCCATGATCAGGTAGTAGAGGTCAACGCCGAGGTATTCATCCTCCACGCCGGCCTCGATGCTGGGGTTATCGTTAACCTCGATCACCGCGACCCGCTCGCCACTTTGTTTTATATCGACCCCGTAAAGGCCGTTGCCGATGGTGCGAGTCGCGCGCAGTGCCGCCTCGATCACCGCCCGGGGCGCCTCGTGCGTCGGCATCGTCTGGAAGTGCCCGCTATCCACCCCGCCCGATCCGCCGTAGCGGTAGATCTGCCAGTGGTCACGCACCATGAAGTACTTGCAGGCATAGATCGCCCGGTTATTCAGCACCCCGATGCGCCAGTCGTAATCCGTGTAGAGATATTCCTGCGCCAGCACCAGCGCGGACTTGCGGAACAGATCCCGCAGGGTCTCGATCAGCTCGTCCTCGGTGGAGACCTTCACCACGCCCTTGGAAAACGAGCCGTCGGGGATTTTCAGGACGAGCGGAAAGCCGAGTCCGGCGAGGGAGGCCATCAGCTTTTCCTGCGGCTGACGGATCAGAATACGCGTGTCGGGCTGCGGCACTTTGCGCCTTTTGAGCAGGTCGGCGAGAAACACCTTGTTGGTGCAGCGCAGGATCGAGGTGGGATCATCGATGACAACCATGCCCTCGGACTCCGCCTTCTGCGCAAAGCGGTAAGTGAAGTGGTCGATGGCCGTGGTCGCGCGGATGAAGAGCGCGTCGTACTCCTGGAGCCGGCCGAAATCCGTGCGCTTGATGAGATTCACCGCGATACCGAGCTTCATGCCCGCTTTCATGAAGTACTTGAGCGCACGCGGGTTGCTGGGCGGCAGCGGGTCTTCCGGGTCGACGAGGATCGCCATGTCATACCGGTAGCGCGTGCGCTCACGCGGCCGGCGCCACACCGCCCGGCTGTAGCGCTCGAGCGCCTCGGCGAACACCGTCTGCTGCTCGGGATCGAGCTGCGAGGGCGCAAGCGGCTCCAGCGAGCCGATTTCCCAGCGCGCCCGCTTGCGAAACTCGATCGCGAGAATCGGGCAGGCGAATCGCTCGAAGAGATCTCGCGCCAGCGGCGACAGGGCCTGTTCCTTCACACGCCCGAAGTAGCTCAGGACCTTGAACTCCTCGCCTTTGGCCAGCGGGTGCTCGCGCAGGAGTTCGTCAATGCGCTCCTCGAGGTCGTCGAATTCAAGCAGGAAGAGCTTGCGGTTGCGCAGGATGTTCAGCGTCGCCACGCCAGGGAGAACCCGGTGACCCCGCGCCTCGGCAAGCAGCGAGCAGTAGTAACCCCGGGACAGGTAGCGTTCGCTCTTGCAGAGATTGATCACCCGCAAGGGCTGGCGGAAGCTGTCCTCGGGCAGGGTCAGGTAATCGGCGAAAGAAATGACGTGTTCGCTCGGGTAGAACGGACTCCAGTCCGAGGGATCATCCACCACGATTTTGAGCACCTGACCGCCCTGCGCCTCGCCACGGTTTGAGACCCGGATGGTAGCAGAGGCAAGGATTCGCGACACCAGGCGCCGACCCGCCCGCGGGTGATCCCGGCTACACTCCGGACATGGAACCCGCGGACGGCCTTGAAAGCAGATCCGTCGCCAGCACCCTGATCCGGGCCGCCGGCCTGCAGGATCTGGACGCGCTCGTCCGCCTGGAAGAGCAGGCCTTCCAGACCGACCGCATCAGTCGCCGCAGCTTTCGCCGCTTCCTCCAGGGCAGCAACGATCATCTGTTGGTAGTCGAAGACCGTGCGGTTCTGGGCTACATCCTTCTGCTGCGGCGCCAGGGTACGCGCCTCGCCCGCATCTACTCGATCTGCGTCGACCCGGCGAGTCGTGGGCGAGGTCTTGCCGAGCAGTTGATCCGCGCCGGCGAAGGTGCCGTGCGCAGCGCAGGCTCCGCCTACGTGCGTCTCGAGGTGCGCCGCGACAACGAGACGGCGATCCGGCTTTACCGACGCCTCGGCTACCGGGTGTTCGATGCCATACCCGACTACTACGAGGATGGCGCCGAAGCCCTGCGACTCGAGAAACGCATCCGCTTCTACGCCGGCAGCCGCTCCGATTTCTTCATTCCGTACTACAGCCAGACCACCCCGTTCACCTGCGGCCCGGCGTGTCTGATGATGGCGATGAACGCAGTGGGCGGGCCGCTTCCCGCCGACCAGCGCGAGGAGTTGCGAATCTGGCGCGAGGCCACAACTATCTACATGACCTCCGGCCATGGCGGCTGCGGCCCGCAGGGCCTTGCACTCGCGGCCCACCACCGCGGATTCGGCGTAGAAATTTTTCTTAATGACGACGGCGTCCTGTTCCTGGACGGGGTGCGTGACGAGCGCAAAAAGCAGGTGCTGGGCGTGGTCCACGAAGACTATCGCCAGCAGGTGGAGGCGGCCCGGATACCCGTGGATCACCGCCCGCTCACGGTGACGGCCATGGAGCGCGCGCTCGCCGCGCAAAAGGTGCCCGTGGTGCTGATCAGCTCATGGCAACTTACTCAGGAGAAGGCGCCCCACTGGGTCGTGGTTGCCGCGATCGACAAGGACTTCGTCTACATTCACGACCCCGAAATAAAGCGCGACCGCGAAGAGACCGAGACGGACAAGCAGAACCTGCCCATTGACCGCAACGCCTTCACCCGGATGGCGCGCTTCGGGCAATGGGCGATGCGGGCCGCACTGCTGGTCTCAGCGCCGCCGAAACGGCGGCGGAGCCGAACGTCCGCCTGATCGGAAGGCAAGCCCGCAGGAGCGCCCTCAGTGGTGGTGGCCACCATCGCCGTGCACATGACCGTGGGAGATCTCCTCCTCCGTGGCCTCGCGCACATCGAGGACCTCGATGGCGAAGCCAAGCGCCTGGCCGGCTAGCGGGTGGTTGGCGTCGACATCGGCGTTGAACTTGCCGACCTTCAGCACGCGCACCTGGCGCATACCGTGGTTGGTCTGGACACCGGCGATCATCCCCGGCTCGAGTTTGCCGCGATGCACAAGGTTTTTCAGCGGGATGCGCATGACTGCCGTCTCATCACGCTCACCATAGGCGTCCGCTGCGCAGAGCAGCGCCGAGAACGTGTCGCCCGGCCCGCGTCCCTCGAGCAGTTGCTCGAGCGCCGGCAGGATGCTCCCCTGGCCGTGCAGGTAGGTAACTGGCTCGTTCTCGTGCGAGTTCTCGATCTCCACGCCATCCTCGTTGCTCAGGCGGTAGTGGAAACGGACCACGCTGTCGCGGACGATGCTCATCGAAGCTTGCCTCAGGGAGAATTTCGGGGTCCGCAGTATCCCCGAGGCCGGCGCAGTGGCGCAACGCGCATCAGCCCAGCGTGGCGAAAACCGTGACTTCCTCGCGGTCATGGTAGAGCTGGCGCGCCTCCAGTCGCAGGCCAGGCCCCAGATCCTGCAACAAGCGTGCGAGGATGCGCTGCAGTTCGGCGTGCCGCTGCTTCATCGGGAGTTTCAGATTGAATACCGTGCGGCGGCACCACCGCTGCTGCAGCCACCGCTGCACCAACGCGGCGGTGCGCGCTGGCTTGTCGACCACATCGCAGACCATCCAGTCGACCGGGCGCTGGGGCCGGTAGGTGAAGGCGTCTGCGCTCACGTAGTTGACCAACCCGGCATCCAGCGCCGCCGCCGACAGGCGGCCATGATCCACGGCCGAGACGCGCAAGCCGCGCCGGGCAAGCACCCAGGTCCATCCACCCGGTGCGGCGCCCAGATCCACTGCGCTCATCCCCGGCGCGAGCAGCCCCTTGGGGTCATCGCCGAGAAACCACAGCAGCCCCTCCTCGAGCTTGGAGGCCGAACGACTCGGCGCACCGGCCAGACGCAGGCGCGGGATGCCCATCGACCAGCGCGCCCCATTGCGCGCATCCGACACGCCTATGAACCCGTGCGTGCCGTCCAGAAACAGGACATGCAGACGCCTCGGCGAGGCAGCGCGCAGCAACCCTGCCTTGCCTAATCCGCCCTCGAAGCGGGCCTGCAGCCGCTGGCACAGACGCCCCACCGAGCGTCCGTCCTCGGTATCTGCGTGCTGCAGCCACACGGTGCCGATCGGGCCGAACTCCCTTGCGAGTGAAAGCAGCGGGCTGATGCGGTCAGAAGGGTCCGCAATCCGGAAAGCACGCCCCAGAAACCGGTCGCGCGCAAAGGCCAGGCCACGAAACCGCGGCAAACGAAGGGCTGCCTCATCGCCCGAGCGCGGCTCTGCGGGGATACTCACGAAACCGCCACCGGACACGGCGCCGCTCGCGGACGACGAACCCAGTTCGGCTATGCACTCCGCTTCGAAACCCGACCGGCACAAAACCACGATGGTGTCGGCTGGCGGTGCACCGCTTGAGCCGCCGCGCTCAGACGCCACGCGGAAAAAGACTCAGACAGCCATAGGAGGGATCATCGGGACCTGCCGCCCCGAGCACCGCACCATGCTGGCGGGCGATGTCGGGGGAGAAACCACTGGGCTTGCGATCACTCCAGTCAAGCACGATCTTGCGGCGCATGAACTGCCAGCGCCCCTCGGTGCGCAAGTAGTGGTCGAGGTAGCGTCCACCCACGAGAAAATCCACCGGCCCCTCGGGGGTATCCATGAGGTGATAGGCAAGTATGCCCACCTCGCCCTCGGCGCGGTCGCAGTCGCTGTCGAGGGCGACCAGCAGGTTGGTGACCTGGTGCGATGTGATCCGGTTGACCGCCATGATCGCCGGCAGCTGATCGATGAACTCTGCTGCCCGGCCACAGAAATACGGCGTGTGATCATCCATCGCATCGGGATGATAGAGCGTCCGCAGCAGCGCAAAATCGCGCCGGTCTATAGCGCGGCAATAGGCATGCACGAGCTGGCGGATAGCCTCGCGATCGAGCAGGGACTGGAGGTCTTCCACCCTCATGCGCCCGGTCCGGACAGCCGATCGCCGGCCACTGGATCGACGCTGCGCAGGTGCAGATCCATCTGCGGGTAGGCGATCTCGATGCCGCGCTCGCGGAAGACTTCGGTAATCCGCATATGAAGATCGTTCTGCACCTGGAAGCGCAAGCTGATGTCCTCGACGTGCCCGAAACAACGGAAATTAAGCGCACTGGCAGCAAACTCGCGGAACACGACGTTCGGCGGCGGATCCTTCAGCACCCGCGGATCAGCCTCAAGCAGCTCCATGAGCGTCTCGCGGACCTGCCGCGGATCGGCGTTGTAGGACACGCCCACATCAAAGCTCATCCGCACCACTGAAGACGAGAGCGTCCAGTTGATCAGCCGCTCGGTGACGAACATCTTGTTCGGCACGATGACCTCGCGGTTGTCGAAATCGGTGATGGTGGTGGCGCGCATGCGGATGCGCTGGATGGTGCCGCTGTACTCGCCAAGCGTTATCACATCACCGATGCGCACCGGGCGCTCGAACAGCATGATCAGGCCGGCAAAAAAGTTGGCGAAAATCTCCTGAAGACCAAAACCCAGCCCCACCGACAACCCCGCCGCCATCCACTGCAGCTTGGCCCAGCCGAAGCCAAGAAGCTGCAGGCTGAAGAAAAACCCCAGCGAGACCACCACATAGGAAATGATCGTCTGGATGGTGAACAACACGCCTTTGCGGGTAACCCAGCCATACAGAACGATGCCCAGCAGGGCCGGCAGGCCGCGCGCCAGGGTGAGCGCCACGCCGAACAGCAGCAACGCCCCTAAAAGGTCGAACAAGGACACGTCCTGCAGCACCGTCTTGCCGTCCACAACAGACTCGTGCTGCCACAGCCCCACGGCGTCAAGAATACTGAGCGCGGTAAAGAACTGTGACCACAGCGCGAGCAGCACGGCAGCGGTGAGGCCGAGCGCGAACACCTGCAGCAGCGCCACGGCGCTGGCGTTCATCTTGGCGAAGTCCTCGTCTGCAGGCGCATCAACACTCGTCTGCTCTTCCTGCGCCTGCTGCTCGCGCAGCGCCGCCGAACGCTGCCCGGCGATGGTGAGCCCCAGCAGACCGGTGTCGATCACCAGTTTTGCGATCAGCAGCACCACGATCGTGAGAAACACCCGCACCGCGAGCGCGCTCGCGGTGAAGTGGTAGCCCATGACGTCCAACAAGACCGCGACGGGCTGCGCGACGAGCAGCGCCATCACCAGCGTGCGGCCGGCGCGTCCCGCGAGGGCGAAGCGCTGCGCAAAGAACGCTCCGCCGAACATGCCGGTGCCTGCTCGCACCAGCGCCACGGACAGCAGGAAGAACGCCAATGTGAACAGGACCGTTGCCACCCGTTGCGCCACTGCAACCTCGGGCCTGTCGGTGAACTCGCCGAGCGTGAGACATGCCAACGCGAGCGGCAGCAGCAAGCGCACGCCAAAGCGCATCCACCGCTGCACGCTCTGGACCCGCCCCGTCCGCCAGCGCAGGTGCTGGCGCGCGAATCCATCGGCACCGAACGCACTCAGCAGGAACAGGTATCCATAGGACAGTAGCCCGACGCTGCGCGCCGCCTCACCGATGGCCGGGGCCAACGGGTTCGTGCTCGACAGGCCCTCCAGAAGCCAGCCGGACCACAACATAACCAGGGGCACCGGCATCGCCAGAAGGAGGTGCACCCCGAGCGCCTGCAACGCCATGTGGAAGCGGTAGTCTTTCAAGCCCACCGTGCGCAGCCCGAGGCTCCCCAGGCGGGCGCGCAGCCATGCGTGATTGCGCCAGAGAAGCAGAAGGACAAGCAGCGAGAATCCAGTGCTGAGCGGATGCTCGCGCAGCCCGCCCGCGAGCTCGGCAAAAAAGCCGCGCCAGTCTTGCCCCGCGGCCAGCCCAAGCACCACAGCGGGAAATGCGGTGAAGTCCCGGACGCCGAGCGCCGGATGGGATTTCATCCAGATCAGGTTGCGGTCAAGGAGCTGACGAAAACTCTCGGCGAGCGATGCCTGCTCTTGATAAATGGAATCCAGTTCGATGATGTGGCCGGTGACCTGCACGTACAGGCCACCAAGCGCATCGAGCAACTCGTCACGGTCAGCGAGAAGTTGCTCGGCTTCGTCGATGACCGACTCGTGCTCGCGCACGTCTTCTGCGTCACTGGCTCGCACTGCAGCCTCGATCTGCTCGCGACGCGCACTCGACTGCTCGCGCAGCTGCCCGATGCGGAACTCACGCAAGCGTGTTTCGGACAAGCGCCCTGACAGTAACGCCAGATACCGGTCGGGCTGCTCGAAATCATCGAGCCGCTGGTACTGCTCGACCAGCACCGGACCGAGAGCATCGCTCAGGGCCGCAATGTCGAGTTGCTGGCGGGTGGCGCTGAAGGAGGCTCGCAGCGTCTCCAGAGCACGGTCGGCACGCGCCAGGTTCGCGCTGTCCGACTCGAACCGCGTGACCGTCGCGACATACTCATCGGCCAGCCCGGAGACCTCGGTGGCAAGCGCGCGCAGCTCGGGAAGGCTGCTGCCCATCTCCGCGACATGACGGATGGTCTCATCACGCAGCCGGGACGCCTCGGCGATGCGGCGCAGATGCTCCTGCCCGGCCAGCGCGGTCATCTCGCGCTCCGCCTCCTCACGCTGCACACCGATCAGTTTAAGTTCAGCCTTGCGCGCATCCAGCCGCACCGGCAGCGTACGCACCTCGATTTCCAGCTTGAGCCGCTGCGCGGAGCGGTAGTCCTGACGCGAGAGCCACTCGTCGATCCGGGCTTTCGTGACCTCAGCGCTCTCCCCCGGGCGGGGCAGCGGAGCACCCTCGCGGCGAGCCGAGACGTCGCCGAGGGATTTCAGCTCCTGCCGCGCGGCATCGACGCGCGTCTGCAGGGTCGACACGGTGTTGCCCAACGACACTTCCTCGTTGCGTAGCGCCGCGACCCGCGCCTCGGCCTCGTCGAGACGGCGCTCGAGCCGCTCCACCGATATATCGCGAGAAATGGATATGCGGCGGGTGGCGCGCTGGAGATCCTGCAACTCGGCGGTGAAGCGCGCCGTCTGCTCGGGGGCATCGGCGTAGAGGCGCTCGAACCGCGCTGCATCCAGACGGCTCTCGGCCGCACCGCGGAGGCTTTGCACGGTGGCGGAATACAGCTCTTTCAGCCGCTGCGCCTGCTGATCATCGGCGGGCGCATCGCGCACCGAATCCAGCGCGCGCTCCATCGACTCCAACGGGGGCACCGCGAGCGCAGCGTCATCGACCGCCGTGCCGGGTGACGCCAGCGAGGGCAGCGCTCCGGCAGCAAGGATCAGGAGCAGGACAAGCGCGGGGTGTCGCAGTACCATCATCGTCCACCGATTCTTTCTCGATCGGCCAGAAGTCTACACTGCCTCGCTCGCCCGCCTCGCGGGCAGCGGGGTCCCCGCAGAACAAGTACCGGAGCGGCCATGCCCCGCAGGATCATCGTCGGAATCAGCGGCTCGAGCGGCGTCATTTACGGCGCACGCCTCCTCGAACGCTTGCGTGAACTCGGCACCCACGAGGTCCACCTGGTCGTCTCGGCGGTGGCAGACCGCACCCTCGCCATCGAGACGGGCCGCAGGGCCGAGGAACTGCGCGAACTCTGTGATGTGTGGCACCGCAACGACAACCTTGCCGCATCGATCGCCAGCGGATCCTTCCGGACCGAGGGCATGATCATTGCGCCCTGCAGCATCAAGACCCTGTCCGGGGTCGCCAACTGCTACGCCGACACCCTGATGGTGCGCGCCGCGGACGTCTGCCTGAAGGAGCGGCGCCGACTCGTCTTGATGGTGCGCGAGACGCCGCTGCACAAGGGGCACCTGGAGCTCATGCTCCGCGCCACCGACTACGGCGCCCAGATCATGCCCCCCGTGCCCGCGTTCTACGCCGGCGCGCTCACCGTGGACGATCTCATAGACCAGACGGTCGGACGCGCGCTCGACTGCCTGGGGATCGAACACGATTTGCTGAAGCGATGGGGCGAACCCGGCTGAGGGTTCAGCCTGCCGGGTCTGCGGCAAGCGCTGGGGTTCGCAGCTTTCGATAGTTGCTATCTATCCATTGGATAGAGAATTACTGTTGAAACTTATCGATGCGAGGTTATCCTAAACCCCGCTCGATCACCCTAAGGGGTTTCTTGCGTGAACCCACCCCACCCCATCATGGAGGCATGACATGGACCTGAAAGGTTCCCAGACCGCCAAGAACCTGGCTGACGCCTTTGCGGGCGAGAGCCAGGCCAACCGCCGCTACCTGTACTTCGCTGCCAAAGCAGACGTAGAGGGCGCACCCGATGTAGCAGCCGTGTTCCGCTCGACCGCAGAAGGCGAGACGGGCCACGCACACGGTCACCTCGAGTACCTAGAGGCCGTGGGTGATCCGGCTTCCGGAAAGCCGATCGGCGGCACCGCAGACAACCTGCGGGCGTCGATAGCCGGTGAGACGCACGAGTACACCGATATGTACCCGGGCATGGCGAAGACCGCTCGCGACGAGGGCTTCGACGAGATCGCCGACTGGTTTGAGACGCTGGCGAAAGCCGAGCGCAGCCACGCAGGCAAGTTCCAGAAAACCCTGGATACCTACCTGGCCGGCTGATGCGGCACCGGACGGACGGCAACAGCCGTCCGTCCCCCCCTTTTTCGATTCTGCGAATACGACGGAGAACGCGATGAGTCTGCGCGAAGGCGGCCTGCAGGCCCCGACCCGGCATCCACTCGACTGGCAAAACGAGGCCTTCTACGACGAGAAGCTACTCACGGCCGAGATGGATCGTGTGTTCGATCTCTGCAACGGCTGCCGACGCTGCGTGAGCCTCTGCGATTCCTTCCCATCCCTGTTCGACATGATCGACGCGTCACCGACCTTCGACCTCGATGGCGCCGATAAATCTTCATATGCCGACGTCGTGGAGCACTGCTACCTCTGCGACCTCTGCTACCAGACCAAGTGCCCTTATGTGCCGCCGCACGAGTGGGCAATCGACTACCCGCACCTGATGTTGCGCGCCAAGGCCGTGCAATTCAAAAAGGAAGGTGCGAGCTTCGGCCGCCGGGTGCTGTCCTCCACCACCGCGGTCGGCAAGTTGGCCACCATCCCGCTGCTCGACGTTACGGTGAACGCACTGAACCGCAACTCGGTAGTCAGAAAAGCGCTGGAGGGCGCGATCGGAGTACACCACAAGGCGCGGGTACCCCAGTACGACAGCAAGACTCTCAAGCGCCGCCTGAAGAAACACCAGGTCCTGACCTCACCTGCGGCGCAGGCGGGCCCCACGCGCGGCAAGGTTGCTGTGTTCAGCACCTGCTACGGCAACTACAACACCCCGCAGATGGGCGAGGACCTGGTCAGGGTTTTCGAGCACAACGGCATTCCAACCACGCTGGTGCAGGGCGAGAAGTGCTGCGGCATGCCCAAGCTCGAACTGGGCGACCTGCCCTCGGTGGCTGCGCTGAAGGAGCACAACATCCCGATCCTCGCGGCGGCCATCCGCGACGGCTGGGACATAGTGGCACCGATTCCCTCGTGCACGCTGATGTTCAAGCAGGAACTGCCGCTCATGTTCCCGGATGACGCCGACGTGCAGTTGGTGAAAGCCAACATCTTCGATCCTTTCGAGTACCTGATGCACCGCCACAAAGCCGGGCTGCTGCGCACGGATTTCATCGAGCCACTGGGGAAGGTTGCCTACCAGGTGGCCTGCCACCAGCGGGTGCAGAACATAGGTCTGAAGACCCGCGAGGTGCTGTCGCTTATCCCCGGCACCGAGGTGAAAGCCATCGAGCGCTGCTCGGGGCACGACGGCACCTATGCCGTCCGCAAGGAAACCCACGACAACTCGATGAAAATCGTGAAGCCGGTGGTCAACCAGGTAAAGCAGTTCGATCCGGACGCGCTCACCAGCGACTGCCCGATGGCCGGCGCGCATATCGCCCATGCCATGGGACAGGAAGAGCAGCCGGCTCACCCCTTGAGCCTGCTCCGTCGCGCCTACGGCATCTAGAGGAATCCGCATGAACGCCCCGCTTACGCTCGCTGACCTGCCCTCGGTCGAGGACTACGCAAGGACCCGCGACACCTTCCGCACACAGGTCATTGCCGCAAAGAAATCCCGCCAGGTGCGCATTGGCGAGAACGTCACGCTGCTGTTTGAAAACCGTGACACCGTGCTCTACCAGGTGCTGGAGATGCTGCGGATCGAGAAAACGGCAGACCCCGCCGCCATCCAGGACGAACTCGACGCCTACAACCCGCTGATACCTGCCGGCAGCGACTGGCGCGCCACCATGCTGGTGGAGTTCCCGGACGCCGAGGAACGCCGGGTGCAGCTCAAGTACCTGCGGTCCGTCGAGCACGCGGTGTATGCGCGGATCGGCGAGCGACGCCTTGCCGTGCTGGCCGATGAGGACATGGAGCGCTCGGACGAGGAGAAGACCTCCGCCGTGCATTTCCTGCGCTTTACGCTGGATGCGCAGGACAAGGCAGAGCTGCGCGCCGGGGCCGCACTCGCCTTCGGCATCGAGCATCCGCGCTACCGGTACGAAACCGAAGTCCTTGACGCCGGGGCGCGGGATTCGCTGCTACGCGATCTCGACTGAGGCGGCCCGCGTGAACCTCCGCGACCTGCAGTATCTCGTTGCCGTCGCGGAGCTCAGGCACTTCGGAAAGGCAGCCGAGCGCTGCCATGTGAGCCAGCCCACGCTCAGCATGCAGATCCGCAAGCTGGAGGATTATCTGGGCGTCGAGATCTTCGAGCGCACGGGACGGCGCGTCATGGTCACCACCGCGGGCGAGCAGATCGTCGAGCGCGCGCTAGTGCTGCTGCGCGACTACGAGGAACTCCAGCTCACCGCCAAACGCCTGAAGGACCCCTCGGCAGGACAGTACCGGCTGGGCGCATTCCCCACGCTCGCACCGTATCTTCTGCCCCGCATCGTCCCGGCTATCCACGCCGCCTATCCGCGCCTGCGCATGCTGCTGGTCGAGGAAAAGACCGAGTTGCTGCTCGGACGCCTGCGCCGCGGGCAGCTCGATCTCGCGCTGCTCGCACTGCCTGTGATCGGCGAGGATCTCGAATGGTGCGCGCTGTTCGATGAGCCCTTTCACCTGGCCGTGAGTGAACATCACCCACTTGCCAGCCGCGGCAGCGTGTGCGGCGCCGACCTCGACGCCCATCCGCTGCTGCTACTGGACGAAGGCCACTGCCTGCGTGAGCAGGCACTTGAATTCTGCAAACTTAACGCCGTGGAGGAATCGCGGGAATTCCGCGCCACCAGCCTGGCCACGCTGATGCAGATGGTAAGCACGGATCTGGGCATCACGCTGGTGCCCGCGATGGCCACGCACGATGCGCCGCGCAGCCTGCGCTTCATTCCCTTCAAGGAGCCCGTACCGCACCGCAGCATCGGACTGGTCTGGCGCCGCGGCGCTGGACAGAGACGTTTTTTCGAGTCACTTGCCGACGTGATCAGGGAGCAGCGCGCTGCGCTCTGACTGACCGCTGGTCGATGCCTGTCTGAGCGCTCAGGCAGCAGCCGTGTCGATCAGCATCGCGCCGAGGCGCGCCCGGTGCCAGTCACCATCCCCGAACAATGCCTCGTTGTGGAGCTGGCGCTTGAAGTACAGCTGCACATAACACTCCCACGTAAAGCCGATCCCGCCGTGGAGCTGCACCGCGCGACTCGCGCCAAAGCGGGCGGCATCCGCTGCCGCGGCCTTGGCCATATGAGCAGCACGCAGTGCCCGCTCGGGCTCGTGGTCGATGGCGCAGGCCGCGTTGTAGAGGTGGGAACGCGCAAGGTCGATGCTCATCATCACATCGACCAGCGGATGCTTGACGGCCTGGAAAAAACCGATCGGGCGATCGAACTGCTGCCGCACCCGGGCGTACTCGGCGGTCGTCTGGAGCAGCCACTCAGCCGCACCGCAGAGGTCCGCAGCAACGAAGATGAACAGCGCAGCCTCGGCCTCGGCAACTACGGCAGCGGCGCCGCCCGATGCCACCAATTCAATAGCCGCTGCCCCCGCTAGCACCAGAGAACCCTGGTCGCGGGTGAGATCGACGATGGCATCTGGCACGATCGTCACGCCGGGAGCTCCCGCGCGCACGAGGTAGAGCCCAGCCCCGGCTGGGCCACGCGCCTTGACCACGAAGGCCGCGCACTTGGTCGCGTCCTGAACCCAGGGCGCCGTGCCCGTGACGGTGCCGTCCTGCCACACGAGCTCGCAGGCATCGCCACGCCAGGCGCCACGCGCGTCCGTGATCGCCAGAGCCACAGCCTGCCCGGCCACGATATCGCCGAGCGCCGCATCCGCCGCCGCACTGGCACAGCCCACCAGCAGCCGACTGGCCTGCAAGGTCCCCACCAGGGGCGCTGGCAGTCCGGCACGGCCGGCCTCCTCGGCCAGTGCCACCGCGGCCACCACAGGCATGCCGACGCCACCACAACGCTCTGGCACGGCAATGCCCGTCCAGCCAAGTGCCGCCATCTGTTCCCAGAGCCCCGGGTCCCAGCGCTCGGCGCCGGCAACTCCGGGTGCTGCCACCAGCCGGTGCAGGCGGTCTGAAGGGAGGTTGTCGGCGAAAAACTTGCGCGCCGCATCGCGGAGCATTTGCTCTTCTTCGCCAAATCCGAAATTCGCCGGCATTGCCATCGTCAAATCACCTGCTGCCTGGGGCACGCGCACGCGGCGCCACGCCCACTTGCTACTTGCTCTTGGCCAGGCCGAGCACGCGCTCGCCCAGGATGTTGCGCTGGACTTCGCTGGTGCCAGCGGCGATTGTGAAACCGAAGGAATTCATGTATGCCAGCGGCCAGCGACCAGCCTGCGGTGCTGCAGGATCCGACACATAGAGCGATCCAGCGGCGCCGGCGATATCCATGCCGAGCCGTCCCGCTTCCTGGGCGATCTCGCTCATCAGCAGCTTGTATTGCAGGACGAGCCGCATAGGGTGATCCGTCAGCCCTGCGATCCGGGCGCGCTTCAGGTTAAGCCTGAACCCTTCCTCGCGCACCGCCAGTTCAGCGAGTCGCGAACGGATCACCGGGTCATCGGCGGCACACTGTCCCTGGCGCCATGACTCCCGGGCCAAAGCCACCAGCACGGGGACCAAGCCTGCATCGCCAAGGCGCGACCCACCCGCCTGGGGCGTCACCAGAATCCCGGCGCCGCGCTCGTGGGCGAGCGTCGTCATCGCCACCGTCCAACCCTTACCCACCGCGTCTAGCCGGAGGGCGTCATCGATCTCGAGATCCTCGAAGATCACCTCGTTGAAACCCGTCTCTCCGGTCATCTTGATCAGTGGCCGCACGCTAACGCCCTTGCCAAGCGCGGCGCGAATGGGGACCACGAAATACGTGAGCCCGTCGTATTTGCTGCTCTTGTCGGTGCGCGCTAGCAGGATCATCCAACTCGCGAAGTGGGCGAGCGAGGTCCAGACCTTGTGCCCGTTGATGACCCAGCGATCGCCGCGACGCTCGGCAAATGTCTGCACGCTCGCAAGATCCGAACCCGCCCCGGGCTCGCTGAAACCCTGGCACCAGATCTCCTCGCCGGAGAGGAGTTTCGGCAGCAGTTGACACTTCAACGCATCAGAGCCGTGGTAGAAAACGGTGGGCGCGGCCATGCCGAGGCCGATGATGTTGGGAAAATACGGGGTGCCGGAGCGCTGCATTTCCTCGTTGGCAATGCGCTGGCAGTCGGTGCGCCCAGCGCCACCATGCTCCACCGGATAATCAGAACCTACCAACCCGGCCTCATAGGCGCTCTTCTGCCAGGTCTGGAGGTAGTCGAGTTGCTCGCGGGTCATGATCTCAAGCGCCGACTGCGGCAAGCGCACCGGCGATTCCGGGGGCAGATTGGCCGCCAGCCAGGCCCTGCAGTGCTCGCGGAACTGGGTCTGCTCGGGGGAATCCTTGCGATTGGGCTCAGACATGGGATTCACGCTCCGGCATATCGAAAACGTCAGGGGCGATGCCGGCTCCCTGCCGGAATCGCCCCACAGGCAAGGGCTTACTTGGCTTGCGCGGCCTTGTAAGCCTTCACGGCATCATTGAACTTCGCCGCCAGCGCGGTCTGTTTGTCGATTGAGCCGTTGTATGCAGCGGCTGTAGCCGTGGCACGTACGTTCTTGGCGTCCGCGCTCTCGTCCTTGGGTGCGGCCGCGTTGGCGGCAGCGGCCTCGGCATCGAGACAGGCGCGATAATCGACGCCATAGGCCTTCACCGCGGCCTGGGCGGCCTTCATGTGGTCGAGTGTGGCCGACTTGCCATCGGGAATTGCAGGCTCTGCCTCAAGCGTGCAGGCGGCATGGGCCGTGGCCGCAAAGAACGGGAACGCCAGGGCGGCAACAATCGTCAGGGTCTTTCTCATCACGCTTTCCTCGTGGGCGTTTGGGGGATCGGTGCAAAACGGCGCCAATGTAGCCGAGACCCCGGGCAACGGACAATCGTCAGGACGGCCCAAGTTCTCAGCGTTCGACCTGACCGAGATTGGCATGGATCACCGAGCCGTTGATGATGGGGTTCAGCGCGCAGAAGCGGATCGTTTCGGCAACCTCATCGGGGGCGATCAGCCTGCCGAAGGTGATGCCGCTCGCCAACGCCCCGAGAACCGCCTCGTCCGCGCCTACATGCGCATGCAGCATCTCGGTGTCGGTGAACCCCGGACAGACGCAGGCGGTGTGAATACCACGCCCGGCAAGGTCCT
>CAJADV010000403.1 GCA_903938575.1 uncultured Gammaproteobacteria bacterium | reverse complement strand
GGTAGAGCCACCCCCTTTCGGGGTGGTTACTGAAACACGAGGAAAGCCACCATGGCATTGAACGTCGGTAGAGCCACCCCCCTTTCGGGGTGGTTACTGAAACTAGTTCAGGTTCACGGCCGCCAGCGGTGCCGGTAGAGCCACCCCCTTTCGGGGTGGTTACTGAAACTGGGCCGACAACGCCGAGCTGCAGCGCGCAGGTAGAGCCACCCCCTTTCGGGGTGGTTACTGAAACAGGATCGACTTGATCCGGCCGGTTAGCTGGGGTAGAGCCATCCCCTTTCGGGGTGGTTACTGAAACTCTGGCGACACTCCGACGCATTCCAGCTCCGGTAGAGCCATCCCGTTTCGGGGTGGTTATTGAAGTTGGCGCGCTCTGACGCTGCAACGCCTGCTAACCTCAGCGGCGCAACGGGGCCGTGGACAAAGGAGCCATTCAGTCGTGCAGTACAGGTCGGTTGAGCAGGCGAACTTTGCAGGCCTGATCGAGCAGCACATTCAGCGCTGCGATGCGCCACTCCTGATCGAGGGCACCACCGGCCTCGGCAAGACACGCGCCTACCTCTCGCCCCTGATCGCCAGCGGCAAGCGGGTCGTCATCGCGTTGCCCACGCATGCACTGATCGACCAGTTGCTGGCATCCTCGGATCTCGCTGCCACCCGCTCCCAGACCGCCGTGGAGGCCTTCAGACCCGCAGCACATTACGACTCGCGGCCCACCTACCTCGAGGCCCGCGATCGCGCCCTGGCGGCGCAGGTGATGCTCTGCACCTCGGCCAGCGTGATCATCGACCAGCGACTGCGAGGTGAGTACAACGGCAGCACGGCGCGTGACTACATCCTCTTCGACGAAGCAGACCAACTGCCGTCTGCCGCCGCCTTGCAGCAAGACACGGAGATCGATGCAATCACGCTGCGCGACAACGGCGTGACTGCGCAGATGGACCCCGCAACCGCAGCTCGCACCCTGCTGACGAAGCGCCTGGAGCCCGAGATACGCGCCGCCGCGGCGATCATCCTCGAGGTCTGCAAGGAGCCAGCGTGGTATCGAACAGTCGGGCGTACCGAAACGGGTGCGCTAGCACTATTCCATCGGCTACCAGGCAGGCTGCTGAAGCGGATCGCGAACAACGGGAACGTCGCCTTCGTCTCCGCCACATTGGCCGTGAACGGCAACTTCAACGACTTCAAGTCTGCGATGGGCATCGCGAACAGCAGTGCCCTGTCGACCACGATCGAACCCGCCCGCCATGGCGCCGTCCGGTTTCATGTCTACGACAATCATGCGGTCGGATCGGACGCGTGGCTGGACGCTACCAAAGCATTGCTCGTGGATGTGCCGCGGCCCGCGCTCGTCATCACGCCCAGCTTCGAGCTCGCCGAGCAACTGCAGATGCCAGACGCCACCATTCGTGGCCGTGACGAGACGACAGCCCAGGCTGCAGCGCGCATGACTGGCGGACTGCTGATCGCGGCTGGCGCGTGGGCCGGGCTCGACACCAGCGTTGTGTGGCGATCGATCGTAGTTCCCCGCATCCCCTTCCCCAAGCCGACCGTCCTCGACGAGCATGTGGAATCCAGCTACATCGGCCTGCGCTCCGAAGCCTGGAGACGGATGAGGCAAGCGCTGGGCCGCGGGCTACGGTCACAGGATGCCGACATCGACTTCTACCTCCTCGACGCGCGGCACGCCACGATCAAGGGCTTCATGCCTAAGCGATTTACTGAGGCCTGGCAGCAGAGGATGGTTGAAGGCGCGCGTCGCGAACTAGTCATATCCGCGGTGGAACGCTCACCGTACTACCGGAAGGCGGCACTGGCGAAGTACGGCTGCTACTGCCACGCATGCAACTTCCGCCCCCGCGTTGAAAGCCAGATTCATGTCCATCACCTACGCCCCCTGCACGAAGGCGAACGCGATACCACGATCGAGGACCTGATCCCCCTTTGCGCCAACTGCCATGCGCTGGCGCACAGTGAAGATCCGCCGATCCAACTGGAAGCGCTGAAGGTGATGATGGTGGCGGCAGCAGAATCGTAGCGTTTGCCATAAGATCGGGGGCGTCATCAAAGCGGACGCCCCCGATCTGTTATCGAATCTCACACAGTCGCTGTGACAGATTTCCGCACCTTCTTTCGCGGTGCTTTCCGAACCACCTTCTGATCACGGGGATCATCACCATCGAGATCGATAGGCTGCAGCTTGTAGCCCGCCGCCCAGACCCGATCGTACGAGTACCAACTCTCGGTGTTGTCGTATCGTGACGTTGAGCTTGGAAACGAAAGCCCATCGAGACGCCTGACGAGATATGGCGCAGGCTCCCCGCGAGAAGATCGGATCGAATGGTCGATGGCCACGATGATCAGGAACAGGCCGTTGTTGATCTCGCGCTTGCAGCGGACCGCTCTGCAGATCGTGCCGATCTGCAGTTTCTTCTTGGACATGGGGTAGGTCTCCTATTTAGCAGTTTGGCGTCATGCCGGGCCTGCAAGTGGGGTAAAGCGCCCTGGCCCGTGAAGTGGGCCAATCTGGTTGGAACTGTGCCACGCGGGATGGATGTCGTCTAGGTGCTGATCGACGAACTGACGCCGCTCAGAAATGGG
>CAJADV010000402.1 GCA_903938575.1 uncultured Gammaproteobacteria bacterium | reverse complement strand
TTTCGGTGGTGGGAACGCTGGCGATGTTTCTGGTGGGCGGTGGCATTGTGGTTCATGGCTTTGCCCCGCTAGCGGAACTCTCGCACCAGCTGGCTGACGCCGCGAGTGGAATGCCGGGGACCGCCATGCTTCCCCTCCTCTTCGATGCTGCGGCCGGCGCTCTGACCGGTGCGGTGGTTCTCGGCTGTGTCCTGTCAGGTTCGCGCCTGCGGCGCCTCGCGCGCGGATCGGGCGCATAACGAATAAAACTGTCGCAAACGCTGCCACAGTGCGTGGCCAAGCCCCCAAGGAGTTGTGAATGTCGGGATTGCGCGCTGATCCAGTCGCGGTGGAGGAGACAAGTGCCTGTTGCGCGCGCCTGCTTGATGCCTTGCGCATCGCTGATGCGCCAGAGGATGTCCTCGAGGCCGTGCGTGTGCGACTCGACGATGCCATCGCCTTGCTCGCGCCGCATGCACATGCAGGCCCTCATTCGCAGTCGGCCCGCGGCCTTGATCCCCGACTCCCGCAGGATCCGCGTGCGCTTGCTCCCCACGAGTTGATGCCGTGGAGCCCGATCATAGGCAGGCGCAACCCGGTATCGCCGCGACTCGAGTTTCGCGTCGATGGACAGGTCCTGCGGGGCAGGGGAAGCATACCGGTACGGTTTGTGGGTGCGCCGCAGACCGTGCACGGAGGCATCGTCGCCGCCGCGCTCGACGAGATCATGGGTCTCACCAATTTCTTGAATGGAGCGGGTTCCTTTACCGGTGAGATGACGGTGCGTTTCCACCGTCCGACGCCGATCGAGCAGGAACTCGAACTGTCAGGCGAGACGGTATCGGTAGACGGCCGCAAGGTCCGGAGTCGCGCGACGATCAGCGCCGGCGGTGAACTCTGCGCCTCGGCGGAAGCCCTTTTCATTCGACCACGTTGAGGAGAGTTGCACAGCATGGGCATGCCAGAAGGCACAGGCGTCATCGATCTGATGATGAACATACCCGGGGCGGACAACACGCACTGGTACGATTTCATGAAACCCCTGCTGCTCGATCAGGAGAGCCGCGAGCAGTTCAGCATGCCCGCGCAGTACATGTTCAAGGACATCCCGACGGTCGAAGGCAAGGAGGACTACATTGCCTGGACCGTCTCGCAGATGGACCGCTTCGGCATCGCGCGGGCGATGCTCGGGATCGACGATGCGAACGAGGTCACGAAGGAGGCCTTGCGTCGGTTTCCCGGGCGTTTTTTCTGCAGCTACGAGGCAAACCCCAACAACGCGATGGACGAGGTGCGCAAGATCCGACGGCTGCACCGCGACTTCGACATCAAGGCGGTAACGGCATTCCCTTCCGGTCTGTGTCCGCAGGTCCCGGTGAACGACAAGCGCTGGTACCCGATCTATGCGGCGCTGATCGATCTCGATCTGCCGTTTTGTCCGTGCATGGGCGTCCCGGGCCCGCGCCTGCCGATGGACCCGCAGCGCGTCGAACTGCTCGATGAGGTCTGCTGGTTTTTTCCGGAACTGCGGATCGTGACGCGGCACGGCTGCGAGCCCTGGACCGAGCTCGCGGTGAAGCTGATGCTGAAGTACCCGAACCTGCATTACATGACGAGCGCGTTCGCGCCGCGTTACTACCCCAAAGACATCATCGACTTCGCCAATACGCGCGGCGCTGGCAAGATCCTCTATGCGGGCTACTTCCCCATGGGGCTCTCGCTGGAGCGCATATTCCGCGAGATGCCTGGTGTGGCGCTCCGCGATGAAGTCTGGCCGCTGTTTCTGCGTGACAATGCGATCCGCGTTTTCAAACTCTGATTCGAGAGGTTATTCCGATGCGTTATGCAAGCATTGCCGAGGGACGCACTGCCCCGGGCCTGCGTCTGGTGCTGACAGCCGACGTTCCCGGCCCCTGGGGCGAGGCGGCCAAATACATCCTCGCCTTCAAGGGGCTGTCGTACCTGGCCGTGGCGCAGCAGGGCGGCGGAGAGAACGCGGAACTGCAGGAGTGGACCGGGCAGGCAGGCGCACCGGTCGCGGTGTGGAACGACGAGCCACCGCGCAGCGACTCGCTCGATATCCTGTTTCTCGCAGAACGCCTTGCGCCCGAGCCGCGGCTCATTCCGGAGGACGTCACCGAGCGGGTCCGTATGTTCGGCCTGATCCGTGAGGTGATAGGGCGCCGTGGCATCGGCTGGGAGCGCCGCATCATGATGATCGAGCCTTTGATGAGCGCGCCCGATGCGCCGCCGAACATCCTGCGGCTCGCTGAGCGCTACGGTTGTCGCCCCGGACTTGCGGCGGCAGCACCCGCCAAAGTGGCGGCAATCCTCGAGGAACTTGCGCGCACCCTGCGTGTCCAGCACGCCCGTGGAGTGCCGTATTTTTTTGGGGACGCGGTGAGTGCACTCGATCTGTACTGGGCGAGCTTTGCCAACATGCTCCAGCCGCTCTCGCCCGAGGTCTGTCCCATGCCTGCCTATATGCGCGTGCCCTACACGGATATCGGCCCCGTGATCGCCGCCGCGCTGGATCCGCTGCTGATCGAGCACCGCGACATGATGTTCAGGGAGCACATCGGCCTGCCGCTCGACTTCCTGTCGGAGCCGGCCGGCTGATCAGGCGGAGATCATCTGCCACAGCCACCAGAGGATGAGCCCGGTCTGCAGTGCGTAGAAGCTGAATCGCAGGAGTACGGCAGGCA
>CAJADV010000401.1 GCA_903938575.1 uncultured Gammaproteobacteria bacterium | reverse complement strand
CGGCGCAGCGCATGTTGCGCGACCAGCGCGCCGGCGTACTGCCTGTGGTTGGTCTGGATGAATACGCAGTGCTGCATGTGGCAGTTCTCCGGTTCGGGCACGCCGCCTGCGGGCGACGTGCGGATGTGATTCAGCCCGCCGTGCTGGCAGGCCCTGGTGCGCGTTCGCCGCCTGCCTTGGGGAAGGCGTAAAAGGGCGAGAGTTCGCGCTCCACCAGTTGCTCGAGTTCGCTGGCCTCGGCGTCGTTGAAATAATCGCGGTAGCCGCCGACCTTGGCCTTGCGCACCTTGAAGGAGTCCGGGTTGTCCTTGTCCTTGGCCACCATCCGGCTGCCGGAGAGCCAGAAGGTGCGCTTCAACTCCATGTTGCGCATGTTCTCGACCGAGGCGAAGTCCACCGCTGCCGTGATCTGTTCCGTGGTGCCCGGGGTGCCGATGAACTCGACGATACGGGCAAGCGTGCCGGCTGTATCGGCGCGCATATCCTCGTAGCGCACGAGCAGGAAGTCGCGGCACTTCGGTGCCTCGCGCGCCCAGGTATTCAGGTAGTCGATCACTTTCGGCAGGCCGGCTGCGCTGTCTTTCATGAACGGAAAGAGTTCAAGCGTGGCGCCGTGCTCGGGGTAGTCATTCAGCGATTTCTTACCCGGGCGCATACGGAACTTCCACTGGAAAAACTGCGACACGGTGGTGTCGAGCGGGTTGCGTGCCAGCAGGATGACCTTCTTGCCGTAGTAGTCCTGCTTGTCTGCAGCGTGACCTGTGTAGTCTTTCAGGTAGTTGTCGTGCGTGAAGAAAATGCGGGGAATCTCAGCGTTGCGGGCATGCAGGTTGTCGAAGCCGATCAGGTGGCGTTCGGAGAGGCCGTGGCGCACCTGATAGAAGCGCGAGAGCAGCACGCGGAGCCATGTGCGGCCGCTCTTGCCGAAGGACACGATCACGCAGTCAGCGACTTCGAGTTTGCGGAATTCTTCCTTGCCGCGAAGCCAGCGCTCGAGGCGGATCTTGCGCTCGCGGGGCATCCAGAAGCACAGGCCCAGGATCACGAAGCGGGTGATCTTTTTGAGAACAGTCTGCATCGGCTCGACCGGAGTGGGGATGCCAGAAAGTCTAACAGCGGCCCGGCGCCGGGCTCATCGGCTTTGGGCGGTACTTTGCCTGCGGGGGGAAGGGGAATATCTACGCCTGGCGCTTCTGCAGCACCAGCTGGATCCAGTGGTCGCGGCGCACCTGTCCGAGGTCGCGGCGCTCGAGCAGATCGAAGTGGCCGAGGCGCAGGATCTCGGTGAGCAGTGCGTCGACGTTCTTCCAGTGGGTGGCCTCGTAGGCGCCGGGCACGAAGCCCTCCTCGAAGCCTTTCAGTACGTCGGCCACCAGCAGGCCGCCTACCGGGATGATGCGCTCGATTTCGGCAATCATCTTTCCCATGTCGTACACGTGGTCGAACACGTTGGTGTAGACCGCATCGACAGAGGCATCAGGAAACTGGATAGCGTGGAAGTCGCCTTTCACCACGTACAGGTTGTCGGGGCCAGGGTTGAGGTCTATGCCGATCGCGAACAGACCCAGGCTGTGCATGGCCTGCACCTCGGTGCCCAGGCGCGCACCGAGGCACAGCACGTTGCGCGATTTGCGCAGCCCAGCGCAGCCTTCGAAGCGGCGCACGAAGTCTGCGTAGTCATCGCTTCGCGTTTCTTCTAGCCGATGCACGATATTGTCGAGTTTGGCCGCCTGATGCTCCACGTATTCCTCGTAGGAGCCGTATTTGCGGCGTGCCAACTCGCCGTCGCGCTCCCAGAGGCCGGATTCGAAGCGCTTGTCGCGGGCAGCCGCCTTGTCGGCGCGCTTGCGTGCGCGGCCTTCTTCGCTCAGGCCGTAACGCAGGATGTTGCGGGTGCGCTTCAGGATTTTCTTGAGCATGGCGGGGCTCCGGAGTCCGGCAGCGGTATGAGCCGGTATGAACAGCGAAGAACCGTAGCAGCAGAGCGGGCGGGCTGCCAGCGCGCGGGCGCTGTCAGAGTTCCGTCAGTGCCAGCGTGCGCACCGCCGCAACCACGCGCGCAAGGTCATCTGCCAAGCCCTGCTGGCGGGGTTCGGAAAAACCCTCTTCGAGCGGTCGTGCGAGCCCCAGCTCGTAGAGTGCGCGGTGCATCTGCGTGAGATCGCGGGCTCCGCGGGTGATGCCGGCATCACGCAGTGCCGCTGGCAACCCGCGTTCGCTGTTAACCCAGCGGTGCGTGAACCCGGCGACTGCCGAGCGGTAGGGCAGTGCCGCGATGGCGAGTGGTCTGCCCAGCCGGGCTACCTCCACCATCATGGAGACACTGTCGCCCGTCACGATGAAGCGATCGGCCAGTGCGAGCAGCCCCAGGTACGGGTTGTCAGCGGCATTCGGGGCCCAGCGAAACAGGGGTGTTCCTGCGGGCAATGCGCTCACAAGCGCGGAAACAGCCTCTGGCAGGGTGCGTCTGCTGGTGCTCGCATAGATGGATCCGGGTGTTGCGAGCGCGGCGGCCCGCGTCGCCAAGGTCGCGGCAAAGCGTGCGTCCAGCCGGTAGGGTTTGGTCTGACCGCCCACCAGCAGCGCGGTGAGCGGGCGTGGCAAGGCATCCAGACGCGCTGCCCAGGCAAGCCGCGCTGCCTCGACGCCGCTGGTGTTGTTGCGCATCAACGGGAAGCGGATGGGGCAGACGTTGCTCGCTCCCGGCAGGCGGTACTGCGCGGGCGCCACGATCAGTGAGTAGCGCTCGGGCCAGCGCTTGGGCGGGCCGAAAAGCACGATACGGCTGCGTCCGCCCGATTGCTCCTGAATCCATAGCGCAGCCATGCTGGGGCGGCGCCCGATGGTCAGCACCAGATCCGG
>CAJADV010000400.1 GCA_903938575.1 uncultured Gammaproteobacteria bacterium | reverse complement strand
GCCAATGCAAAGCACACGCACCGCACTGCTGTTCGCCGCACTCGTCACCATTGGCGGGTGCAGTTTCGAGATGCCCAGTCTGGGCGTCTACAAGATCGACATCCCGCAGGGCAACATCGTCACGCAAGAGATGGTCGACAAACTGAAACCCGGAATGAGCAAGCGGCAGGTGCGCTTCGTGATGGGCACGGCGCTCATGCAGGACACTTTCGAGCCCGAGCGCTGGGACTATGTCCGCTCGCTCGAGACCCGCAAACAAAAGCGTAGCCAACAACGTATCAGCCTGTTTTTCGAGAAAGACGTTCTGGTGCGCATGGAAGGCGACATGGCGCCGGGCAGCGCGAGCGCGGCGTCCACGCCCGCAGAGACCAAGGTCCCCGAGACCAAGCCCTGATTACCCGCGCCGGCTTTTGACTCCCGCGCGCTTGCGTCGAGCCTCGCGAGGGGCAACGGCCAACGGCCGGTAGATCTCCAGCCGATCCCCCGCCGCCAGCACGTGGTTACGCGGGTCCTCCAGCCGGTGACCGAATATCCCCACGGGCACAGACGCGAGTTCCACACCCTCTAAATGACTCGCAATGCCAGAGCCGAGCAGCGCTTCGCGGGCGGTAGTGCCGGCCGGCACCTCGATGGCAAGGAGGATCTGGCGTTCGGGCAGCGCATAGGCCACCTCTATCGGGATCAGCGTGGGCTCAAGGCCCATGGAGCTCACGGGCGCGGCGACAGACCGCATCAACCAGCCCATTTGCCACCGACTCGAAGAGCTGACGCGCCGCGCGGCTCGCCAGCGAATTGCTCAGCCGGAAGGCAAGTCGAAGCGAAACCTTGCAGGCATCATCGCGCAGCACCTCGAAGCTCCAGCGTCCTTCAAAGCGCTCGAAGGGCCCCTCGAGCAGCTCCATGTCGATCACCGAGGGCGAGGACAGCCGGTTGCGGGTGGTGAAGCTCTGGCGGATCCCCGCTTTGGCAAGGTGCAGGCGCGCCTCGATCAGCTGATCAGTGCGCGAGAGCACCTCGGCGCCGACGCAACCCTCCATGAAGCGGGGGTAGGACTCGATATCGTTCACCAGCTCGAACATCGACTGCGCCGGGTACAGCATGAGGGCACTACGGTGGATTTCGGTGAGCATGTAACAACCCGCAGCCCGGTCTGACGCAAGGCGGCGGACTATACCCGATGCGCCCGCAGCGGGGCATCGGGGGCGGAGCGGCGTGCTATTCTTCGCGCCCTTTTCCAGCGCTTCGGTCAGCACCATGGGCGGCAAGAAGGCCCAGTCCGGCGGCGGCGTCATCGCCCAGAACCGGAAGGCGGGTTTCGAGTACTACATCGAGTCGCGCATCGAGGCGGGAATCGCCCTCGAAGGCTGGGAAGTAAAAAGCCTGCGGGCCGGCCGTGGGAGCCTGGTCGACAGCTACGTGTACTTCCGCGATGGCGAGGCCTTCCTGCAGGGCGCCCGCATCGAGCCGCTGGCGAGCGCCAGCTCCCACTTCGTGGCGATACCCGGGCGCAACCGCAAGCTCCTGCTGGGTCGCCGCGAGATCGACAGCCTGATGGGTGGCGTGGAGCGCGAAGGCTATACCGCCGTCTGCACCCGCATGTACTGGAAGGGCCACTTGGTGAAGTGCGAGGTAGCGCTCGCCAAGGGCAAGAAGCAGCACGACAAGCGCGCCACCGAAAAAGACCGCGACTGGGCCCGCCAGAAGCAACGCCTTAACCGGCACACCAAATAGAACCTGAACTTTCCCGTATTCCGCAGTCAAACTGTGGGCGTGGGGTGTTACCCTGCGCTTTCACAGGGGGCGCTTTGGATTCGACGTGGGTCGCGAAGCCCGATGTGCATGCCGAGAGTGCAATGCCTCTCGTAAATCAACATTGCGAAAAGATAGTTGCCAACGACGACAGCTACGCACTCGCTGCTTAAACCCCAGTAGGGTGCCGTCTGACCGGAGCCGTGCCTGCGCGTCCGTCATCAGGCGTCATATCTCGCAGGATCGCGCACGCGTACGTCCGGGACGCGAGCACTAAAATAAACCGGACTCGCTGCTCTCAGTCCCTGCCCGTCGGGTGGAGAGTGGTTAAAACCAGTAGACACGGCTAAGCATGTAGAGCAAACGGCAGAGGGCGTGCGGACGCGGGTTCAACTCCCGCCGCCTCCACCAATAACGAACCCCCAACCGTTCTCGGTTGGGGATTTTTCTTGCTTGATCGCGCCGGTTCCCGCGTACTCGTGCGGATTCCTGCGAACGCCTGCGGACTTCGGTAGCCACCCGAACTGGCCGTTCCGGGCCACACACCACTCTCTCCTGGCCATTCCTCGCTCCGACCTCGCTGCCTGAAACAGGCCCGAAGCCCGCAAAGGTCACGAGTATGAGTCATACAGATCAATGAGTTACGAGCAGACGAATCAACATGTTGGATTGCAGGATCGGGCAGCAAAGGAAAGCATGAGAGTTGCGTTTTGTCGGTAATTATTGACAGCTACCGACGTAATGCAACATCGTGGCGGCATGGAAAATTCGCACCAGACTATTCTGGATCTCGCCGCCCAGCACGGCCTTATTCGCCCGCGTGATCTCGATGAGCACGGGCTGCCCAGCGTCGCCCTAACGCGGCTGGTTCGTCAGGGACTACTCACCCGCGTGGGGCGCGGTCTGTACGCCATTCCTGGGCGCTCCGTGTCGGAGCATGGCTCGCTGGCCGAGATCGCACGTAAGCATCCGCAAGCCATCGTCTGCCTGCTATCGGCGCTGCGTGTGCATGACCTCACCACACAGTCGCCGTTCGAGGTCTGGCTGGCCATTCCCAACAAGGCCCGTGCGCCAAAGATGGACTACCCACCTCTGCGCATCGTGCGCTTCTCTGGCGTCGCGCTGACCGACGGCATCGAAGAACATCAGGTCGATGGCGTAACCGTTCGCGTTACCAACGTCGCCCGCACCGTGGCTGACTGCTTCAAGTTCCGCAACAAGATCGGCCTTGATGTGGCGATGGAAGCGCTGCAGGAGGCTTGGCGAGCCAAGCGCGTGAGCATGGACGAACTCTGGCGCTATGCCACGCTGTGCCGGGTAGCCAATGTGATGCGTCCCTACATGGAAAGCCTGTCATGACAAAACGTCAGGATGAACGTTTTGCACAGCGCAGCTGCCCGAAGGGTGGCGCACAGGGATGTGCGCCATGAATGAACGAAACGTGGCGGCATCGGTGCGTGCGCGTCTGCTTAACCGCGCCCGCGAGACCAAACAGGATTTCAATCTGGTCCTGACTCGTTACGCGATTGAGCGCATGCTGTACCGGATCAGCGTCTCGAATCACGCCGACCAGTTCTTGCTGAAGGGGGCGCTGCTGTTTGACCTGTGGTTCGACATCCCGCATCGCGCAACCAGGGACGCCGACTTTCTGGGTTTAGGCTCGGCGGAATTGCCGCACATCGAAGGCGTCTTCAGAGAAATCTGCGCGATCGAAACGCATGATGGCGTGGTGTTTCAACCCGACACCGTGCGAGCTGCCGAGATCCGCAAAGAGGCGAACTATGCCGGTGTGCGCGTCATGTTGCTCGGCGTGATCGATGGCGCGCGCTGTCAGATGCAGATCGACATTGGGTTCGGCGACGCCGTCACGCCAGGTCCGGAGGATGTCGAGTACCCCGTCATGCTGTCGGGGTTCGCGGCACCAAAGTTGCGTGTCTATCCGCGCTACACCGTGGTGGCCGAGAAATTCGAGGCACTGTCATCCCTTGGCATCGCCAACAGTCGCATGAAGGATTGTTTCGATCTGTGGATACTGGCGCGGCACACCGACTTTGACGGTGACGTCCTCCGTCAAGCAGTTCAGGCAACCTTCGACCGTAGAAAAACCGCTCTGACTGGTCACGCTCCTTTGGGTCTCACCGATGCGTTCGCGCAAGATGCGCAGAAACAGATGCAGTGGCAGGCTTTCCTTAAAAATAACCGGCTGGAAGCGCTGGCGTTGAATGATGTGATCGCAGCGCTGGCCACCTTCATGCTGCCGGTGATTGAGGCGGCCAGCGTCAATGCGACGCTCACAGCCCGTTGGCAGGCTGGAGGTCCGTGGTCGCCAGCAGAAGCCGGCTGATTTTCAATACGGAAGCCCGGCTCGCTCCCGCTGCTCATCCCACAGCGCCGGCGGATCAACCGCCAGATCGAACAGCGTGACGTGGTTCGGCAGTGCGTCGTCCGGGATGGCCGCCACGATGTCGGGCGCCAGCGTGGTCAGGTTGACCATCCGGCTCGCGTAGCTGTAGTCGATCTTCTCGCGCTCAGCAATTTCCTTCAATGACTTGGCTTCTCCTGACTCCAGCATGGCCAGCCAACGATGGCCTCTGGCCAGCGCCAGCTGGAGCGGCGTTGGAAGCAAAGAGCGACGCTGGTCGCAGACCTGGACGCACTACCGCCCGACGCGCCGCGCGTCCTTCTGTCCACCGGCAAGCTGGTTGGCGAGGGCTTCGATCACCCGCCACTCGACACACTGGTCCTCGCGATGCCGGTGTC
>CAJADV010000399.1 GCA_903938575.1 uncultured Gammaproteobacteria bacterium | reverse complement strand
CGACGGGTATACTCGCCTGTTGTCTGCACTTCATGGGTTTTCGATGGACACTATCCAGCTGCGTGGCGCTCGCACGCACAACCTGAAGAACATCGACCTCGACATCCCCCGCAACCGCTTGGTGGTGATCACCGGCTTGTCGGGCTCGGGCAAATCCTCGCTCGCCTTCGATACGCTCTATGCCGAGGGGCAGCGGCGTTACGTGGAGTCGCTCTCGACCTACGCGCGGCAGTTCCTGTCGGTGATGGAAAAGCCCGACGTCGATCACATTGAAGGGCTCTCGCCCGCTATCTCGATCGAACAGAAGTCCACCTCGCACAACCCACGCTCGACTGTGGGCACCATCACCGAGATCCACGACTACCTGCGACTGCTGTTCGCGCGCACCGGAGAGCCCCGCTGCCCGCGCCATGGTCTTCCGCTGATCGCGCAGACCGTGAGTCAGATGGTCGATACCGTACTGGCGATGCCCGAAGGCGAGCGGCTCATGCTGCTCGCGCCCGTGGTGCGCGCGCGCAAGGGCGAGCACCAGCAGATGCTCGACCAGCTGCGCGGCAGCGGCTTCGTGCGGGTGCGCATCGACGGCCGGGTGTACGAGATCGACGAGTGCCCCACCCTGGACAAGGCCCGCAAGCACGATATCGAGGTGGTGGTTGACCGCTTCAAGGTGCGGGAGGATCTCGCGCTGCGTCTGGCGGAATCCTTCGAGACGGCGTTGCGATTGGCCGAGGGGCTGGCGGTGATCGCCCCGATGGACGGTGAGGCGCCCGAGCAGGTGTTCTCGGCGCGCTATGCTTGCCCGGATTGCGGGCATAGCATTCCGGCGCTGGAGCCGCGGCTTTTTTCCTTCAACAACCCCGCCGGCGCCTGCACGGCCTGCGACGGGCTCGGCGTGCAGCAGTTCTTTGATGTGGCGCGGGTGGTGGAGCATCCGGAGTCGAGCCTCTCACAAGGCGCGATCCGCGGCTGGGACCGGCGCAACATGTATTACTTCCAGCTACTTGCCGCGCTGGGCACGCACTACGGGTTCAGTCTCGACACGCCCTTCGAACAGCTCGAGCCACACCACCGTGACCTGGTGCTGCGCGGTAGCGGCGAGGACAGCATCTCGGTCCGTTATGCGAACGACCGCGGCGACGTGATCGAGCGCAAGCAGCGCTTCGAGGGGGTGATGACCAACCTCGAGCGCCGTTACAAGGAAACCGAGTCCGACACCGTGCGCGAGGAGCTCTCGCGCTACATCGGCTCCCGCCGCTGCACGGATTGCGGTGGCAGTCGCCTGCGCGCTGATGCGCGACATGTATTCGTCGACGGTCGCACGCTGCCGCAGATATCGGCGCTGCCGGTGGCAGAGGCGCATCGCTATTTTTCTGCGCTGTCGCTGGAGGGGCGCAAGGGCAAGATCGCCGACAAGATCCTGAAGGAGCTGCGCGAGCGACTCGGATTTCTGGTGAATGTTGGGCTTGAGTATCTGGCGCTGGATCGCAGTGCCGACACGCTCTCCGGCGGCGAGGCGCAGCGGATCCGGCTGGCAAGCCAGATTGGCGCCGGGCTGGTCGGGGTGATGTACATCCTGGACGAGCCCTCGATCGGGCTGCACCAACGCGATAACGCCCGCCTGCTGGCTACGCTCACGCACCTGCGCGATATCGGCAATTCGGTGATCGTGGTGGAGCACGACGAAGAGGCGATCCGTCTCGCCGACCACCTGATCGACATCGGCCCCGGTGCAGGCTCGCACGGGGT
>CAJADV010000398.1 GCA_903938575.1 uncultured Gammaproteobacteria bacterium | reverse complement strand
GCGAAGACGAGTATCCCGATCAGGGTCATCAAAGACACCGTGACGTTGCGCAGCGCGTTGGCGTGAAAAACGCTCATCTGGCTGAAGATCGAGTGGATCGCCAGCAGGATGATCCCCATACCCAGCCCGAAGTACCCGCCGTAGAGAAACACCACGAATTCCAGCACGAATGACAACCAGAGCCAGCGCGAGGCATCGAAGGACGGCGTGCGATGCAAGCGATCGCGGATCTGCGGCCCCAAGCCGAAGGACAGCGTGGCAAACACCAGCAGCCAGGGAATAGCCGCGTGAAAGGAGGCCTCACCCAAGCGGACGAAAAGCAGCGAGCCCCCGATGCCACCCACGGCTGCGAGCACCAGCCGCAGGGGCAGATGCTCGCGCACCTCGCGCAGCTCGTGCCGGTAAACCCAGGTGCCCACCAGGTTGGCGGGCAGCAGCGCCACGAAGTTGCAGGCGTTGGCTTCCATCTCGCTGAGGCCCGTGGCGATCAGCAGCGGAAACGTCATGAAGCCCGCGCCACCGGCCATCACGTTGATCATGCCCGCGAGCAGGCCGCCGGCGAAGAGCCACAGGAGATTGGTCGCTTCCATGTTGCGGGATCCGCTTACAGCGACTGCAACACCCGGTCGATACGCCGCAGACCCTCTTCGAGTTCATGGGCGTGTCCGCCGATCCCGATGCGCAGGTAGCCGTCCATGCCGAACCAGTCGCCCGCCACCACGAAGGTGCTCTCGCGCTCACGGATCAAGTCACCCAATTCGGTGGAGTTGATCGGGAAGTCATAGCCCACGAACACCATGCCGCCGGCGGCCGGGCGCACATAACGCAACCGCCCGTCCCAGCGCGCCACCCAGGCATCGATCAGGCCCGTGTTGCGGCCCAGGATGGTGCGGCTGCGCTCGAGAATCTGCGCGCGTCGCTCAGGCGCGAGGATCAGCGAGGCGAGGTACTGGTTGATGGGCCCGGTACCGATGGTGGTGTAGTCCTGACGGCGTACGGCCTCGGTGATCAACTCGGGTGGCGCCACTGCCCAGCCGATACGAAGCCCCGCGTGCGCGATGGATTTGGATGTGCTGGAGGTGACGATCGCCTTCTCGTAGCGGCCCCAGAAAGTCGGCGTCTCCGGCCGGCCGTCGAGCTCGGCGCCGCGGTATATCTCGTCGCAGATCAGCCAGGCGTCGCAGGCGCGCGCGGCGGCCACGATGGCGTCCATGTCGCTCTCGCCCAGCACCGCGCCGGTCGGGTTGTTGGGGTTGCACACCGCAATCAACTTGGCCCCACCGGCCACGGCCGCATCGAGGGAGCGGCGGTCGAGTCGCCACTCACCCTCCTCGAGTTGCAGCACGAAGGGCTGCCGCCGCGCGCCAAGAGCGGCTGCCAGGCCGGACATCTGCATGAAGTTCGGCAGCATGCTGGCAAAGGTGTCGCCGGGCTCCAGCAGCGACCAGCACATCACGAAATTCGCCTCTGCCGCACCGGTGGTGACCAACACCTGGTCGATACCCGCCCCCGGATACCAGCTGGCGATGGCCGCGCGCAACTCCGGCGTTCCCTCTGTGTAGTTGTAGCCCAGCCGAAGCTGCAGCAGTGCCTCCAGTTCCTCCGGACGCAGCAACTGCGCGAGCGTCATCGGCTCCACGCCGCTCTCCGTGAGATTGATCTCCACGGTGTTCTCGTAGAGCGACTGGTGACGCTCG
>CAJADV010000397.1 GCA_903938575.1 uncultured Gammaproteobacteria bacterium | reverse complement strand
GCAATGTGGCTGCCGACCCCGCGCAGGGCGAGGACTCCACGGCGGCCAGACTGCTGCAGTGCAGCCTGCAGGGCGGTGCCGCAGCAGCAGGAAAGCGGCGCTGGGGGCTAGTGGAAGGGGCGCGTGCCGACATGCTGGTTGTCGATGTCGCGGCAGGAGCGCTCACCGGCATGCCCGCAACGCACCTTCTGGTCGCGCTGGTGTTCAGCGCGAGCATGCCCGTCTTCAGTGAGGTGTGGGTGGCCGGACAACGTCTTGTTGTCGCGGGACGCCATCGCTTGCACGCTGCGCTGGCAGAGGAGTTTGCCGCGGTTATGAAGGACGTCTGGGTCCAGCCGGAGCCCTGACTGCAGCCGCATCCTGCGCGGGCGGGTCTGTTTGCGCGCGCGGGCAACGCAATCGCGCCTGACGCCCGAGCCAGCGGCAGCTCCCGTACTAGGTGAATGCCCTGGTTGTGGTGCCGTTTCACTTTGGTTAGGGTGCGGTGATCCGGGTTTGCGCCGAGGCTGTAACTCGTCTCTGGATGCAGACGAAACCACAGGAAACCCCATGCCCGCCGCGATAACTCCTGTTGACGAAGCCGAACGTTTGGCGGCGCTGCTCTCCTACGACATACTCGACACCCTGCCCGAACAGGTCTTCGATGACCTCACCCGACTCGCGGCTAACCTGTGCGGCACACCCATTGCCGCTTTGAGTCTGGTCGACGCCGACCGCCAGTGGTTCAAGGCGAGCTTGGGGCTGGATGTATCGGAGACGTCCCGCGAGATCTCGTTCTGTGCCCACGCGATGCTCGACGCCGATCGGGTCATGGAAGTGCCGGACGCCACGCAAGACTCCCGCTTCGCCGACAACCCGCTGGTCACCGGTGACTTCAAGCTGCGCCTGTACGCGGGCGCGCCACTGGTCTCGCCAACGGGCCACTCGCTCGGTGCGCTGTGCGTCATCGACCGCGAGCCGCGGACGCTCACCCCTGAACAGCGCGACGGGCTTGCCATCCTCGCCCGCGAGGTGGTGGCGCAGCTCGAATTGCGCCGTGACATGGTGCTGCTGCGCCGCAAGATCGAGCAGGACGCGGAGGAATATCGGCGCGCTGAGATGGCCCGCCATGTCAGCGAGGCCGCCACGCGCGTCCGCTCTGAATTCCTTACCGTGATGAGTCATGAACTGCGCACGCCCATGAACGCGATAATGGGCTTCACGCAGCTTCTGAACCAGGAAATCACCGACTCCGGACAGAAAACCAAGCTGCAGCGTATTGGCACGGCGGCCAACCATCTTCTGGCGATGATCGACAACATTCTCGACTACACGCGGATCGACACGGACCGCAATATCACGCTTGGGGATGCCAGTTTCAACCTCATCGACTGCGTCGAGGAAGTGGTCGCGGTGGTGCTGCCCCGCGCCGCGGGCAAGCATCTGGAAATCCTCTGCGATATCGATCCCACGCTCTCTCCTTTTGTGCGCGGTGATCAGAAGCGACTGCGGCAGGTGCTGCTCTTGCTGCTGGATAACGCCATCAAGTTCACCGCGGCGGGCGAGGTCTCGGTGCGGGTGATGCCTGCGGGCGAGGGCTCGCTGCGGCTGGTGGTGAGCGACACCGGAATCGGTATCTCGGAGGACGTGCAGAAGAGCGTGTTCGAGCCTTTTTTCCAGGTCGATTCGTCGCTGTCGCGGCGCTTCGAGGGAACCGGCATGGGGCTCGCGATCTGCAGGCGGATCGTGCAGGCCATGGGTGGCGATATCACCTTGTGGAGCGCGCTCGGCAAGGGCTCAAGCCTGACCGTGACGCTGCCTGCGCCGGCGGGAGAGGGCAGCGTACCTGGCAGTCTTGCGCTGCAGTCGCAGTCGTTGGCAGGCAAGCGCATTCTCATCGTCGATGATCACGCCAGCAGTCTGCGCGTGCTCGCCACGCAGTGCCGGGCCTGGGGGATGGAGGTGAGCGAGGATACCGATCCGCTGATGGCGCTGCAGCGCTTCGAGCGCGGCGAGCGTTTCGATATGGCTTTGCTGGATGCCGACATGCCTTGCCTCGACGGGCGAGCGCTTGCTGCGGGGATCCGTAGCATGGGCACGGCCGCAACCGCAGGCATGGCGTTGCTTTTGGTCAATGGCGCCAGCGTTGCCCCCGCGTCTGCCCCGCCTGATCAGTTTGTTGCCGTACTGAGCAAGCCGGTCAGACGTGCTGCGCTGGCCAAGGCGCTCTTTCAGGGCGTCACCCACTAGCCAGGCACCGGTCGGTTGCCGGGCCGCGCTTGGTCCCCTTCTGTTGTGCAGCCAGTACCGCGGCGTTGCAACGGGCTGGATCGTGGCCGTGCCTCAGCCTAAGGTGTGTGCGGGTTCCGCTCGGAGTTACAGCAGCATGATGGCTAGAGTTCGCAAGGGCGGTGTGCAATGGGCGGCGGCAGTGCTCTTGCAGCTCGGTGTGTGCGCGATGGGCGCTGCGGCAAGCCCGGATGGACCAGTCCCGGTTGCCGACACCATCTACGCAGGTGGGCCGGTGATCAGCATGGACCCCCGGGGAACGGTGCTCGAGGCCGTTGCGGTCCGCGACGGACGCATTCTCGCAAGCGGATCACGCGCCCTGATCGATCAGCTGCGCGGATCTGACACCCGCATGGTGGATCTGGGCGGTCGTGCGTTGCTGCCCGGTTTCATCGACCCTCACAGTCACCTCATGCAGTCGGTGAGCTTCGCCGACTGGGCCAATGTTACACAGCCACCGGTGGGCAACGTCGACAGCATTCCCTCGGTGCTGCGCGTGCTGCGGGATCACGTAGCAGCAAAGCACATCCCGCCGGGTGCCTGGATTCTCGGCTTCGGCTATGCGCGTGACGGACTCGCCGAGGGGCGCGAACTCGAACGCAGCGACCTCGATGCGACTTTCCCTGACAACCCCGTGATGTTGCTCCACGTCTCAGGACACGGGGCCGTGTTCAATTCCCGCGCCTTCGCGCTCGCCGGCGTGGATGCCGCCACACCCACGCCCGCGGGCGGTGTGATCGTGCGTCGCCCCGGGGGCAACGAGCCCGCCGGGCTGGTCATGGAAACCGGCTTGGCTCCCTTCTTCCGTGTGCTGCCGGTGCCCGGGGAGGAGCAGTCGCGTGCCGGTCTGCGTGCGGCGCTGGAGCGCTACGCGGCCAACGGCTACACCACGGTGCAGGACGGCGCCACGGATGCGCGCAGTCTCGCGTTGTTGCGCGGCGCGGCGGCGCGGTCCGATCTTTTCCTCGATGTGATCGCGTTGCCGGTAACCATGCGGCAGGAGGATGCACGCAAGCTCGCGGAAAACCGCTTCGGTGCCTACGAGGGGCGCTTGAAACTGGGCGGTATCAAATTGCTGCTGGACGGCTCACCGCAAGGCCGAACGGCCTATATCACCCAGCCCCTGCTGACCGGTGGACCCGGCGGCGAAACAGACTGGCACG
>CAJADV010000396.1 GCA_903938575.1 uncultured Gammaproteobacteria bacterium | reverse complement strand
TGTTCGAGGCGGCAGGTTTCGATGATCCCTGCACATCCACAGACCTCGCGGGTCACGACCGCGTTACTGCCGGTTACTTGAAAGCCTCGCGGCCTGCGGCGCAGGCTATCAATGTGGGGGAGGAGTGCTGCAATGGATGACGCGGAGCTGTTGCGCTACAGCCGTCACATCTTGCTGCCCCAGATCGACATCGAGGGGCAGCAGCGGCTGCGCGACGCCCGTGTGCTGGTCGTGGGGTTGGGAGGGCTCGGCTCGCCTGCGGCAATGTACCTGGCGAGCAGCGGCGTGGGAACGCTGCTCCTTGCCGACCCCGATCACGTCGAACTCTCCAACCTGCAGCGCCAGCCGCTGCATCAGGAGTCGCGCATCGGCTGGAGCAAGGCACGCTCTGCGGCGGCGGCCATCGCCGCACTGAACACGGGCGTGGCGGTGGAGCCGATCGAATTGCGGCTCGATGCCGCGACACTGCCGGCGGTGCTGGAGCGTGTGGATCTGGCGCTGGACTGCAGCGACAACTACGCCACGCGCTATGCCTTGAACGCCGCCTGCATCGGCGCGTGCAAGCCGCTGGTGAGTGGTGCTGCCTTGGGTTGGGAGGGGCAACTCTCGGTGTTTGATCCCGCGCGTGCAGGGCCCTGCTACGCCTGCCTGTATCCGGTGCAGGATGCGCGCGAGGAGCGGGCCTGCGCGGTGAACGGTGTGGCCGCGCCAGTGGTGGGCACCATCGGCATGCTGCAGGCGCTCGAGGCCCTGAAGCTCATCACCGGCGCGGGTGAGCCCTTGATCGGCGAGCTGCTGGTTTTTGATGGTCTTGGCACGGAGTTCCATCGGCTGCGGATTCCGCGGCGAGCTGATTGTCCAGCCTGTTCCTGAGGCGTGCGGGATTCATCGTCGTTCCAGTCACGCTAGCAATCGAAGTCCGGCCAGGCGAGCCCTGTTCAGTCAGGCGGCGTGTCGAGGAAATCCGCGTTCTCGCTGTCTCCACTGACGACGTGTTTTTCCTCCGCCCAGGCGATGAAATCAGCGTCCTTGCAGCGGCGCGAACAGAAGGGCCGCCAGGCGTTGGACTCGATCCACTCGACAGGGGTTTTGCAGCTCGGGCAGCTCACCGTCTGACTCATGGCTGTGCTCCGACCGCGGAGGCCGCGTGCCCGGCGGCGAGTTGCAGGTAGCGTTCGTGCAGGGCATCGACCTGCCGGTGCAGGTCTTCGAGCGAGCCTTCGTTGCGGATCACGTCCTGCGCGCGGGCCAGTCGCTCCATGCGGCCGATCTGCGCGGCCATGATGGCGCGCACTTGCTGTTCGCTGTTGGCGTCGCGGCTCATGGTGCGGGCGAGCTGTGTGGATTCGTCTACATCCACCACCACGACGCGGTTGGAGAGGGTGTCTTGCTTCGCCTCGAGCAGCAGCGGCGAGACCAGCAGGGCATAAGGGCTGGTGGCAGCCTGAAGCGCGCGGAAAATCTCGATCGTGATGCGGGGGTGCAGCAGGGTCTCGAGCCATTGGCGCTCGGCAGGATCGGCGAAGATCTTCTGGCGCAGCTGCGCGCGATCAAGTGCCCCGCTGGCATCGAGAATACCAACCCCGAAGTGCTCGGCGATCAGCGCGAGCGCAGGCTGCCCCGGCTGCACCACGGTGCGAGAGGCCTGGTCGGCATCGACCACGGTGATGCCATGGGTCTCGAAGCGCGCCGATGCGGCGCTCTTGCCGCTGCCAATGCCTCCGGTGAGGCCTACCACGAACCGTTTGCCCACCTACACACACCTCTCCCGGCGAACTTGCCGTCGATCATTCCACATTCCGGCAGGCGGGTGCACGAGGCAAGGGGTGGCGGTGGACGGGCTGCCCTGCCTAGCCATCAACCTACCATCAGACTGAGATAAGCCTGCCGGATTTCGTCACCGTAAAGCAGCGTAAGCCAGCCCGCGGCGGCCAGATACGGACCGAAGGGAATCGGGATACTTTTGTCCCTGCCCC
>CAJADV010000395.1 GCA_903938575.1 uncultured Gammaproteobacteria bacterium | reverse complement strand
TGGTGGCCTCGCGCACCGCGGAACTCGAACAGGCACGCGATGCCGCGGAGGCCGCAAACCGCGCCAAAAGTGCCTTCCTGGCAACCATGAGTCATGAACTGCGCACCCCGATGAACGCCATCCTTGGCATGACCTACCTGCTGCGGCGCGACGCCAACCCCTCGCAGGTAGACCGCCTGACCAAGGTGGAAACGGCAGGACGGCATCTCCTCGGCTTGCTGAACGATGTCCTCGACCTCTCGCGCATCGAGGCCGACCGCCTCGAGCTTGAGGACACCGACTTCAGCCTCGCCTCGGTGCTTGACCAGACAAAGGTGCTGATCTCGGAGACCGCGCGCGAGAAAGGTCTCGAGCTCGGCGTCGAGAACAACGGGGTTCCGCAGTGGCTGCGCGGGGACCCCACACGGATGCGGCAGGCCTTGCTCAACTATGCCGGCAACGCGGTGAAATTCACCGAGCACGGCAAGGTAACGCTGCGAACGAGCGTGGTGGAAGACTCGGGCGAGACGCTTCTGCTGCGCTTCGAGGTCGAGGACACGGGCCCCGGGATCGGACCCGAGGCTTCACAGCGGCTGTTCGAGACCTTCGTGCAGGCCGATGCCTCTACCACCCGCCGTCACGGCGGCTCGGGCCTGGGGCTTGCGATCACGCGCCGGCTGGCGCGCCTGATGGGCGGCGATGCAGGCTTCGAGACACGTCTCGGCGAAGGCAGCCGCTTCTGGTTCACGGTAAGGGTACACCGCGGCACCGCACCCAACGCGGCAAGCGCATCGCCCGAGCGGCGCGACCAGTTGCGCCGCCAGCACGCCGGCAAGCGCATCCTGCTGGTGGAGGACGATGCGGTGAACCGCGAGGTCGCCTCGGAGATGCTTAGCAGGAGCGGCCTGCTGATCGACACCGCCGAAAACGGCCGCGAGGCAGTACGGATGGTCGTGAGCGAGGACTACGCGCTGGTGCTTATGGATATCAACATGCCCGAAATGGACGGCCTGGCCGCAACGCGAGCCATCCGGGCATTGCCGGATCGCGGGAGCCTGCCGGTGATCGCACTCACCGCAAACGCCTTTGACAACGACCGGACCGCCTGTCTGGAGGCCGGGATGAACGGCTTTGTGCCCAAGCCGATCTCGCCTCAGGTGTTGCAGGAAGCCCTGCTCGCCTGGCTCCCGAACCCGAGCGAGAAGGGCGTAGTCCACCAGCCCCCGGAACGCCACGCACAGCCCCCGGCAACCGCCGCTGAGCGCGCGGCCGCGAACCCCATGCTGGAAGAACTGACCCGCTTGCTAGCCATAGACGATCTAGGCTGCCAGCGTATCGCCCACGACAACGCTGATCTCCTCAGGCGCTGTCTGGGTGATGTGGCCGAGGCCGTGCTCGATGCCATCGACCACTACGACTACGAGGCCGCCGGTATCCTGATCGCCAAGGCCCGCGCCAGCTGAGCAAGGACGCAAGCCGCCAAGGCCCCCACGGCCCCTGCCACGGCACGCGGGGATAGCTCCACTCCCCCGGCAGGGGTACCCTAAGCGCAACTCCACCCCCCGGAAATCAGCACCCAAGATGGCCATCTTTTCCTATCCAAATCTGCTGAAACCCGGGCGCATCGGTGGCATGAACCTGCGTAACCGCATGATCGTGACGGCGATGGGCGTCAACTTCGGCGAGGA
>CAJADV010000394.1 GCA_903938575.1 uncultured Gammaproteobacteria bacterium | reverse complement strand
GTCCCGCGTAGCCGAAGGCATCGGCGGTGCGGCGATAGAGATAGCTCATCACCGTGTTCGGCGCCCGCGGCCCCATCGAGGTGCCGATGACGGCATCCATGCCGACCGCGGCACGCAGGCGCAGGTCGCTGAAGCGCTCGGTTGCCAGGTCATAGATGTTCATGAGGCCGATGCGCAGCACTTCGCGCATGCGCTCGCGCCCAAGCCTGCGGATATCCCAGCCGAGTTTCAGCAGACCGAGCTTGTCGCGCCAGTCGCTGTCGACCAGGCGTGGCGGGCGTCTGCCAAAGGCGCCGGCAAGGATCCGCGCATAGGCCGCCGTTTCTTCGTGGAAGGTGGCGTAGGCCTCGCGGTCGGCGCTGCTGAGGCCTTCGGCCTGTGCGTGGCCGCCATCGAGCCGGAGGTGACGCCCGTCTGGCTGCAGCGAGACGGTAGCCAGATTGGTTGCGGCCATCCGCAAGCCGTGCCGTTCAAGCTGCAGTTCCCGAATGAGGGTTTTGGGAAACTGGCTGAGGAAGTGGGCCCCGGCAGACACCGAGAAGCCGGCTGCGAAGCTGCGTGTACAGGCGGCTCCGCCCGGGCTTGCCGCGGCCTCCAGCACCAGCACCCGCTTGCCCGCTTTTGCCAGCAGTGAGGCGCATACCAGCCCGTTGTGGCCGGCCCCGACAACAATCACATCGTAGCGATCAGTCATCGGAGTAGCTCCCGGGGACCAGTTCGGGGCGGCGGAGATCACGGAGGATCTCGCGGGCGCAGTTCGCGCCAGGGGCTGCCATAACCCCGCCACCGGGGTGACTGCCGGAGCCGCAGAGATACATGCCGCGTACCGGGCCGCGGTACTGCGCGTAGCCCGGGAACGGGCGGTTGAACAGCAACTGGTCGAAGGTGAGCTCCCCCATGAAGATGTTGCCCTCGGTAAGTCCGACTTCGTTCTCGATGTCTCGTGGGGTGCGGACTTCGCAATGCACGATGAGGTCCTTGAAATCCGGGCTGTACTCGGCGATCTGGTTGATTACCGTCTGGCCGAAGGCGTCGCGGTCGGCGTCAGTCCAATCGCCCGTGGCAAGCGTCGGCGGGCAGTACTGCACGAAGACGGTCATCATGTGTTTGCCCGGCGGCGCCATGGTGGGATCGATCTGCGTGGGAATGAGCATGTCGATGTACGGGTCCTTTGACCAGCGCTTCGCTTTCCAGTCGTCGTAGGCTTTCTCCATGCGCTCGAGCGAATCGATGCAGTGCATGTCGCCGCGCATCAGCGGGCTTTTCTGATCGAGCCCGTTGAAATGTGGCAGGCCGTCCAACGCGATATTCAGCTTTCCCGATGAGCCACGGATCTTGAAGTTCCGTGCGGCAGTGAGGAGCTTCGGAGGAATGTCCTCGGGCGCCATGATTCCGGTGAAGGTCCGGCGCGGATCGAGGCTGGAAACCACCAGCGGCGCGTGGATTTCATCGCCGTTCTCGAGTGCGACGCCCGTTGTTTGCCCGTTCCTGACGATCAGCTGGCGCACGCCTGCGTCCGTGCGTATCTCGCCGCCGAACGACAGCAGTGCACTGCTCAGCGCTCCCGAAACCGCCCCCATGCCGCCGCGGGCAAAGCCCCAGGCGCCGATGGAGCCATCGACATCGCCCATGTAGTGGTGGAGCAGCACGTAGGCCGTGCCCGGGGAATAGACCCCGAGAGCGGTGCCGATGATCGCGCTTCCGGCCATATGCGTTTTCAGCACATCGGTCTCGAAATAGCCATCGAGAAAGTCACCGATACTCGCAGTCCAGAAGCGCAGTGCGTCCGCAAAGCCTTCCTCGCCAAGTTCGGCGAAGGCACGGCCAAAACTCGCAAGCTCGCGCAATTCGCGCGGGTGCAGCGAGGTAGGATCCGGCGGGGTGCGCATCAGGAAGGGACGGATCAGTCGGGTCTGCTTCATGACATCAGTGGAAAAACGCTCGTAGGCGTTGGCATCGCGCATCGAGTGCCGGCACATCTCCCTGTACTGGCGCTCGTGATCGCCGTAATTTCCGTAGTAATCGCCGTCGCGCGTGAAGGTCACGCCGCCGCCGTAGGGAATCACCTGCAGGCCGTGGCGGGGCAGTTCCAGGTCGCGCGTGATTTCCGGGCGCAACAGGCTGCACACGTAGGAGCAGTTGGAGTATTTCCAGCCCTGATGGAGTTCTCGCGAGACGGTCGCGCCGCCGATGTAGGGGTTGCGCTCGAGCACAACCGTGCGCAGGCCCGACTTGGCGAGGTAAGCGGCAGTCGTGAGGCCGTTATGACCGGCGCCGATGACGATGGCATCGTACTGGTTGCTGGTGCTCAAGGCGTGTTTCCTCCAGCAGGATTGGGCGGTCGCGCATCCTGCGATTTTTGCAGGGTGATATCCACCGCCTGCTCGAAACGATCCAGTGTCCACTCCAGACAGGATTCGTCGTGCGCGGCGGACAGGAACCAGGGTTCGCGCTGGTCCGGCTCGACGATGATCCCGAGGTCGTGGAGTTCAGGCGCAAGGGCCTCGTAGAACGAATAGTCGCTGGTGTACCAGTCACGGTAATTGGTCGGGGCTCGGGCGGCGAAAAAAAGCCCTGACATGGCCGGATGCCCGCTGAAAGCATGCACGATGCCGCGGGCATCCAGGATGAGCGAGAGGCCCGCGCGCAGGCGGGTGCCGTAGCGGGCCATGTCGGCGAGGG
>CAJADV010000393.1 GCA_903938575.1 uncultured Gammaproteobacteria bacterium | reverse complement strand
GTCTGCTCGTGCGGGCTGCAGGTCGCGGGCGTGGTCTGCTCGTGCGGGCTGCCGGTCGCGGGCGTGGCCCGCTCCTACGGGGGATGGGTCGCGGGCGTGGTCTGCTCGTGCGGGGTGTAGGTCGCGGGCGTGGGCTGCTCGTGCGGGGTGTGGGTCGCGGGCGTGGCCCGCTCCTACGGGGTGTGCTGGTGGTAGGAGCGGGCCATGCCCGCGATGGACGTGGCAACACGCCATGAAAGTCCTGCTGGCCAGCCTTGGCACTGCCGGTGACATCCACCCCTTCCTTGCCATCGGCCGTCATCTGGCGGCGCACGGCCACCACGCGGAACTGGTCAGCAACCCCGTGTTCGCACCGCTCGCCGAGCGCGCAGGTCTCGACTTCACTCCCGTTGGCGAGGCTGCGGATTTTCACGCCACCTTCGCGCATCCCTCCGTGTGGCACCCGCTGAACGGCTTCGGCGTGATGTGGCGTTATCTTGCGCGGCCCGCCATTCCCGCCGCGCTTGCGCGTCTTGAGGCTGCCGCAGACGAGCCCGACACCGTGGTTCTCTACAGCCCCTTCCTGATGCCCGCACCGCGCATTGCGATGGAAACCCGCGGGCTGCGCGCCGTGAGTGCCTGGACCGCCCCGCAGATGCTGCCGTGTTTCGCGCCTCCACTCTGGCTCGCAGGGCGTCGCATTGGTGTGGATGTGCCTGCGACCCAGGTGCAGGAAGCCGTACTCGCGCTGGACCGCAGCAAAATGCAGCCGCTCGCGCTGTCTGACATCGAGGCGGCCCGCAGCGCTCGCGGCCTGCCCGCGCTCGAGCGCAGCATTTTCCTCGAGTGGATCCACTCGCCACTCTTGTCGATCGCACTGTTCCCCGAGTGCTTCGCCGCCGCCACGTCTGACTGGCCGCGCCCACATCTGCAAGCTGGATTCCCCTTCTACGACGATGACGCGGCAGTAGGTCTGGACGCAGCGCTGGAGCGTTTTCTCGATGCGGGCGCACCGCCTGTGGTATTCACTGCCGGCACGGCGATGCACGATTCGACGGCGTTCTTCGCCGATGCGGTTGCGGCCAGCACAGCGCTTGGGCTGCGCGCAATCCTGCTCACGCAGGACTTCACCCAAATTCCCGCTGCGCTCCCGCCCGGCGTGGTCCACGTGCCCTATGTGCCGTTCTCCTTGCTGCTGCCGCGTGCACGCGCCCTGGTGCACCACGGCGGTGTAGGCACGCTGGCGCAGGCATTGCGTGCGAGGCTGCCGCAGCTCGTAGTGCCGCAGGCCTACGACCAGTTCGACAACGCCTCGCGTCTCGAAGCTCTGGGCGTGGCGCATGCGATCTATCCGCGCGAGGACGGCAGCCGTCCGCCGCTGCCGGACGCGCTGACGCAGTTGCTGGCTGACGCATCTGTGCCTGCTGCCTGCGTAGCCGTGGCTGAGCGCCTTGCTTGCCAGCAACCCCTCGAGCGCGTGCGCCTCGCGCTGGAGTCTCTGGCATGAGCGCATCACCCGTGCGCCGACGTCATGTGCTGTTCTTCGGCGGCTTCGACCCGAAGGGCGCTGCCTGGTACCACGGCCTTTACCGGCGCCACGCCGCCCAGCAGGCCGCCGTGAACGGCATGCAGATCGAGGTGGGACCTCGTCGGCGCGACGCCGAGGGGCGTCAGGGCTGGGAGGTTCAAGCGCAGAGCACGACGGGCGAGGGCTGCACCACGATGTTTGAAATCGCTGCGTGGGACGAGGTCGTGCGCCGTTACTGGCCGCGCAGCAGCGCGGGTGTACTGCGCGAGATGATCGTCGGCTACGGGCTCATGCTGCGACACGCCCCCGGCGAGGTGCTGAAGGTGTGGCGCGTGCTGCCGCAGCGGATCTTCGCGCTCTTTTATCCCTTGTTGTTTTTCGTGGCGGGCTTTGCTGCCACTGCGCTGCTCGCACTGCTGGCGTGGCTCGGTGTAGATGCGTTTTTCGGTGTCTGGCCAGCGCGGGTCGCCGCCGCCGGGGTGACCGTTGCCGGCGTGATGACAGTGCTGCGCCTCGAGCGGCGCCTCGACACCAGTCTGCTCGCGCGCATCTACGCCTTTGTCAGCCGCTGCGCGGTGTGGGGTGTGCCCGATATCGATCGCATGATCGAGGTCAGCGCAGCGCGCCTGCGTGAACTCCTGCAGGACCCGGATACCGACGAGGTGCTGGTGGTGGGCTTCAGCGTTGGCAGCATCCTCGCAACCCACGCGCTGGGGCGCATGCTTGCCGATGAGGCCTCCGCGCCCCGCCAGAAGCCCACGCTCGCGCTGATCACGCTGGGCAACTGCATTCCCTTGTACGGGTTGTTCCCGCAGGCGGTGGAGTACCGCAAAGGGCTCGCGCGCATCGCGCAGAGTGATCGCCTGGTGTGGGTAGACGTGTCATCGCCCTCCGACTGGGGCAGCTTCCCGCTGATCGATCCACTCGCGCTCTGCGAAGTGCCGCTCACGCGTCGCGGACGCGGTGCGCCACGGCTCAGCTCGCCGCGATTTCACACGCTATTTGCCGAAGAAGACTATCGCCGGATGCTCTCCGACAAGCACGCCATGCACATGCTTTATCTGATGTCGACGCAGAAGCCCGGCCGCTACGACTACTTCGCGATCACCGCGGGGTGCGAGCGGTTGGAGCAGAGGTACGCGAAGCTGAAATGAGATTGGGCGGGCGCCAACGGTTGCCTCGTACGGAGCAGGGCGGCACACTGCATGAATGCATGCAAAAGTCAGAAATGCATGCAGATCCTGAAACAGGAGAACTATGCGTGGCAATGCTCACTGTGCGTAATCTGCCCGAAGAGGTCCATCGCGCGTTGCGCGCCCGCGCGGCAAAGCATGGCCGTAGCACCGAAGCGGAAGTGCGCGAGATCCTCGAGGCGGCGGTAAAACCCCAAGGACGCCTGAGGCTGGGCGCGCTGCTGCAGGATGTAGGCAAGAAAGCACGGCTGACCGACGAGGAGTTCTCCGTTTTCGAGCAGTTGCGGGACAGCACGCCTGCGCGGGCGGTTGACCTCAAGTGATCCTGCTGGACACCACTGTCATCTCGGAACCCCTTCGCAGGGTGCCGGAGGCCCGGGTCATCGCATGGCTCGACGGGCAATCGATGGACACCCTGTTTCTCTCTGCGGTGACGGTTGCGGAACTGCGTGCCGGTGTCGAGTTGCTTCCCGCCGGCAAGCGCCGCTCCGGCCTGCAGCGGGACTTTGAGCAACGGATACTTCCATTGTTTGCAGGTCGCATTCTCGCTTTCGATCTTGCGTGTACGCGTGAATACGCCACGCTGCTGGCCAGCACCCGGGCGGCTGGCGTCGCCATTGCCGCTGCTGACAGCTACATCGCAGCGATCGCCGCTGCCAACGGCCTTGCCGTTGCGACGAGGGATGCAGCGCCATTCCGGGCGGCTGGTATCGCAGTCATAAATCCGTGGGAAGTTGGCTGAGGCGCTCACGATTCACCAGCGTACTTGCGTCTGCAGCGCGCCCCTCAACGCTTGCGCGCCAGATGCAACCCGTCCCCACAAGCGATGAGCGAGGCATCGACCCGCGGGTCCGTGGCCACGAAGCGGTTCAGGGCATCCAGCGACAGCGTATCGGGTTCGTGGTTGGAGGGATCGGCCACGCGTCCGTGCCACAGCGCGTTGTCGAGGGCGATCAGGCCCCCGGGGCGCAGCAGTTGCAGGCAGCGCTCGTAATAGGCCGCGTGATTGCCTTTGTCGGCATCGATGAACGCGAAATCAAACGAGCCTGCCTCGCCCGCTGCGAGCAGCGCATCCAAGGTCTGCAGCGCCGGCGCTATACGCAGATCGATCTTGTGGGCCACGCCCGCCTCCTGCCAGTACCGGCGGGCGATAGCCGTCCATTCCTCGCTGACATCACAGGCGAGAATGTGCCCGTCTGCTGGCAATGCCTCGGCCGTGATCAGCGTGCTGTAGCCCGTGAACACGCCGATCTCCAGCGTGCGGCGCGCACCGGTTGCTTGCAGCAGCAACTGCATGAACAGGCCCTGCTCGCGCGAGACCTGCATCACGGCTTGCGGCATTCTTGTGGTCTCGGCGCGCAGCCTTGCGTGTACTCCTGTCTCGGTAGGCGGCAGTGAGGCGATGTACTCCGCGACTGGCTGCTCTACGCCCGTGATCAGTGTGCTTCCGCCCATGTTTTGTCCTCAGACCTCTGCGTCCGGTACGCCGTCGAGGTTACGGTCGATGCCGATCCGCAGCCCCGAGCCCGGTGGTACGCAGGTCCAGGTGATGCTGCTGCCGGTGCCGTCCGCTGCGTTGTAGAGCGCATCGAAGCCCACCAAGGTGCCCGCCGCATCAGCTCGCGTGAAGCTGCCCGCGCTGTTCAGCAGCGCGCTGAAGCGCCGGCCGTTCAGCACGCCCGCCGCTACCAGTTCGCACTCCGGTTGCGGCCCGACCACCGAGGCGCGCGCACGCAAGAGGTCGAGCCGTGCACGCGCCGCGGCCGAGCGCGGGCTCGCCGGGCTCACGGTGAGTTGCTGCCCCGCGATGGGCGCCAGGTTTGAGGGGAAAACCATTACGAACTTCGCTGTCTGCTCGCGCACCGTGGGGTTGGGAAAAGTGAACACCGCCGCGCGCAGGAAGGACACCAGCGTGTCCACGGAACCGTCGTTCGAGAAGCCGAAACCACGGATTTGCGGCCCGGTGGCGGGAGCTCCGTTAGCGGGATTGCCCGTGCTGCCGAACATGCCCACCTTCTGGTAGTTGTTGCGCAGATGCGGGATCTTGAAGTCCTCGTCGAAGGTGGGCCCCTCGATACTCATGGTGCCGTCCGTGCCGAAGAAACCCGCGCTCTCGTCAAGCACGTGACAACCGTTGCAGGTGGCGATGATGTCCGAGGTGACGTTGTGGTAGAAATCCGAACCCGCTTGCTCGTCCGGTGTGAGGCGACCGTCCAGAGCGCTGTGAGGGTTGGGTGGATACTCGAGCGTCAGCGCAAAGCGCGCGAACTCCGCCATCTGCGCGTCGGTGAGTGGCGCGTTTCGGCCCAGGAGGCCAGTGAATGCCACGTTGAAGTCCTCGAAGGCCTGCATCTCGAGTGTTTCGTCCGGTGTATGACTCTGGCCGGTCCGGTCTCCGCGCCAATGCATCGGGCCCGCGCCGCGCATGCCGCGCAGGCTCTGCGTGGTCATAGGCCCCTTCATGGGATGGAAGGCAGGCTTAGTGAGGAAGCCCGGTACCGTGCGGTTGTAGGTGTTCGGACTGTTCACCGTGAGGTCGTCGGGATTACCCAGATCCCATGCGAGGTGATCCATGTCGCCGAAGACATGACAGCCCCCGCAGGATGAGTCTCCCCTGCTCGAGGTAAGGCGTGCGTCGTAGAGCCAGCGCCGGCCAGCGCGTACATCAGCGGGTTCCGGGTTGAACATGCGCAAGTGGTTTGTCTCGAGCTGGGTGTCGAGCGCCACGGTGGAGAGGCCGTTGTCGAAGCGGGTGAGCACGTAGAGTCTGTTGCGCGGCTCGTCCAGCACCAGCCCGCTCGGCCCACCGGCCGACAGTGGTATCTGGCGCGCCCTGTCCACTGGAAAGGTGTTGTTCGCGAGTTCTGCCGTGTCGTACCACGCCACGCGCTGGGAGCCGAATGCCGCGACATAGAGGCGCTTGCCGTCGGCGCGCACTGCCATGCCGAGCGGTGTCGCCAGTGACCGTGCCCGCTCGCTGGCGGTACCGACTGCCGCGGCATAACTGGAAATGTGTTTGTTGAGGCGCCGTGGCACCACCGCGCCGTTGGCGGCGATTACGGTGATCCTCGAGTCCACGAAATGTCCTCGCACGGTGCTCGAACGGGTTCCTGGCCCTTCGAAGCGAACGATGTTCCGGGCATCGGTGTTAGTTACGTAAAGCGTGCCGTCCACCGGATTCACGGCCATGTTGAATAGCGTGGTGCCCACACCGGCGTAGTGCCGGACCTCGGTGGGCGGAGATGCGTTGGCGTCGATGGCGAAGACGTCGAAATCGGGCAGGCTGAATCGCACACGGTCGTCCCAGATCCCCGGCGCCGCACCGGTGACCGGGTCGCCATTATCCACCCAGTGTTGCCCGGTCCAGCGCACGATCATGCCGGTGCGTGGCTGCTGATTGCCCGCTGCATCGGCCTGCGGTGGGGGTTTGCTCAAACCGCCATTGGCAATGTCTGCCTGCAGCGTCGTGGTGCGGTTCCCGGAGTTGAACACGCCCGCGTAAACACGTGTGCCGTCCGGTGAGACGGCCAGCGGACGGGTGGTGTCACCGTAGAGGTTCACGATGCCTATGGGAGTGCCGCCGGGCGCTGAACCTGGCGCTGCAGCGTTGAATACCCAGACGTCGGCACGACCCACGCCGGGCGTGAAGGGCTTCGGGTCGAAGGGGATATTCTGCCCGCGGTGCGCCGCAGTGATGAAGGCCCGTCCAGCCCCCGGACCGGCAAAGACGATATCGCGTGGCTCGTCTCCCACCAGCAGAGTACGGACTACGCGGGGCCTGCTCGCTGCCACATCCACGATGCTCACGCTGTCGCTCAGGTGGTTAACTACCCAGACCTGCGCGTTGCTGCGCGCGGCCACCGCTACGGGTTCAAGGCCGACCGGAACCGTCGCGCGGCGCACGGGCCGGGCGCCGGTGATGTCGTAGATCTCCAGTGTCCCGGCCGGTGTGTTGACGGCGAAGAGTCGCGTGCCGTCGGGGGACATCGCGAGCGGACGAACGTGGCCGCTCTCGAAATTGCGGTATTCGCCAGCCGGGGGCAAGGCCGGCGGCTGCGCCTTGGCGGCTGTGGCGCCCGCGGCCACCACGAGGGTCGCAATGAGGCGAGACAAAAAAGCCATGAGTGATACCGCCGGTGTTGTGCCCCGTGACCTCCGACGACGCGGGCGTCAGTTTTCCTTCGCTAAGCGCGGATGCGGCTCAGGGTCCGCCGGCCTGCAGCATCAACGGATTGCAGTTTTTGATGAGCACCCGGCCCCGCAGCAGGTTGCCTTTCGAGTATTCGCGGAACTCACAGGTGTTGGTGGAAGGGTCGAAGCTCTCGACCCAGAGATGGTCTTCCTTCCAGGTGGCCCCCAGATGATGTTGGCCGGGCGGGACCGTAAGGCTCATCACGCCGCCCCATCGCTTCACGAAGACATTCTCGAGGTGGAACGTGTAGGCGAGCCATCCTGCCAACAGTATCAAGACGGCGGCCACGAGTCCGGGAAACGGCTTGCCGAGGCGGGCGGCGCCCAACCAGAGCGCGCCCAGGGCGAAGCTCATGACGACTGCCCAGTACAGATACGTGATCATCGCGGCATTCCTCGACCTGAAAGTGGTGGCGGGATTGGATCAAGTCCATGTCCCGATGGCAATCCCGACGTCGCCTCATTATGCTCGGGGACGTCCCGCTGCCCGCATGGAGGCCACCGTGCACAACATCCACGATTACCTGCGCACACTCGCCAAGAACGACGGCTCTGACCTTTACCTCGCCACCGGCGCGCCGCCCTGTGCGAAATTCCAGGGCGTTCTGAAGCCGCTCTCGCAGGAATCCATGAAGCCCGGTGAGGTGGCCGCCATCGCCAATGAGCTGATGGATGAGGAGCAGCGCAGGATTTTCGGCGCTGAGCTCGAGATGAACCTCGCCATCTCCATCGCTGGCGCTGGCCGCTTCCGCGTCAACATTTTCCGCCAGCGCAATGAAGTGTCGCTCGTAGCGCGGAACATCACCACCGAGATCCCCAAGTTCGACGATCTGCGCCTGCCCCCCGTCCTGAAGGAGGTGATCCTCGCCAAGCGCGGCCTGATCCTTTTTGTGGGCGGCACGGGTTCGGGAAAATCGACCTCGCTCGCGGCGCTGATCGACCACCGCAACAGCACGGCCGGTGGTCACATCATCACCATCGAGGACCCCATCGAGTACGTGCACCGTCACAAGAAGTGCATCATCAACCAGCGCGAAGTGGGCGTGGACACACGGAGCTTCCACAACGCGCTGATCAACACCCTGCGCCAGGCGCCCGACGTAATCCTGATCGGCGAGGTGCGCAACCGCGAGACCATGGAGCACGCGCTCGCTTTCGCCGAGACGGGCCACCTTGCGATCTCCACCCTGCACGCGAACAACGCCAACCAGGCGCTGGACCGCATCGTGAACCTCTTCCCCGAGGAGCGCCGTCCGCAGCTGCTGATGAACCTCGGTCAGAACCTGCGCGCTTTCGTCTCGCAGCGCCTTATCCCCACGGTGGAGGGCAAGCGCTGTGCCGCGGTCGAAGTGTTGCTGGGCACCAAGACCATCGAGGAACTGGTGGTCAAGGGCGAGTTCGAATCCATCAAGGAAATCATGTCGAAGTCCGAGGGGCTCGGCATGCAGACCTTCGACGCGGCGCTGTTCAAGCTCTACAAGGAAGGACGCATCAGCATCGACGAGGCGATCCGCAATGCCGACTCCCAAAACGATGTGCGCCTGCGCATCAAGTTGGACCAGAGCAACGGAAACCTGGCGCTCGAAGACGCGCCGGGCGAGGCCAAGGGCGTGTCGCGCACCTCGAGCGGCCTCACGTTGAGCCTGGTGGAAGAAGAAAAAGACGACGACGACGACCCCTCGAAGCCGTTCAAGCCCTCCGGGGCGAGGTGAGGCAGATCGCGTGAACGCGCCCGTGGGATTCGAGCAGATGCTCGCTGAGGATGGCGCTGTCGTACGGCGGCTGCGCGAGACGGTGCCGGGGCTGATGGGCGTCTATGCCTTCGGCAGTCGCACGGAGGGAACGGCGCAACCGGACAGCGACCTCGACCTCGCCGTGCTGGTGGCCGGCTACGCCGAGCCCTTGCAACTGTGGGATCTGGCTGCCGAACTCGCCGATCTAACGCGCTGTGATGTCGATCTGCTCGACCTGCGCGCCGCCAACACCGTGATGCAGCACCAGATACTCACGCGCGGGCACAGGCTCTGGGGCATCGATCCGGACGCCGGGCTTTTCGAGTGCTTTGTGCTGTCAGAAAAGCAGCGCTGGGACGAACGCACCGCGGTACATCGCGAGGAGATCAGCCGGGAGGGGCGTGTGTATGGCCGATGACGTTCTGTTGAACAAGGCAGCCACCATCGAGCGGGCCGTGCGCCGGGCGCGTGAGGAGTACGCGGCCGCCGGCGCGGCTTTTGCCACGGACTTCACGCGTCAGGATGCAGCGGTGATGAACATCCAGCGCGCCTGCGAGGCGGCCGTGGACATGGCCAATCATCTGGTGCGCCGTGATCGCCTCGGTGTCGCGCAGAGCGCGCGTGAGTGCTTTGATGTCCTTGCCACGGTCGGCTACATCACGCCGGGGCTAGCGGATTCGATGAAACACATGGTCGGCTTTCGCAATCTGGCGGTCCACGACTACCAGCGGCTGCTGCTGGCCGTTGCCGAGCGAGTGCTCCAGCGGGATCTGGATGATCTGCGGGCATTCAGCGAGGTGTTGCTGAGGGAGCATTGAGAAGGGCTTGTATGGAGCGTTTCAATTAGCTCGATTTAGCTAATCACCATACTCTCCCGGAGAGTTCCATGGGCGTCACCCAAGTCAACATGCACGAAGCCAAGACCCGCTTGTCCGAGCTGGCTGAGTTGGTGCAGCAAGGCGAGACGGTGATCATCGCGAAGGCAGGCAAACCTTACCTCGATCTGCTTCCCCACCGCGATCGGCCCAAGCGCCGCCCCGGTCGCTTGGAGGGTTTGATACGGATCTCGGATGACTTCGACGAGACGCCCGAGGATCTTGTAGGCGCGTTTGAAGGCCACGATTGAGAAAGGTGCTGCTCGATACCCATGCGCTGCTGTGGTGGCTCGGCAACGATGCCCAGTTGGGTACGCAGGCGCGCGCCATCATCACCGATGAACGCATACACGCATCGCTCTGATGCCTGCGGTTTAGGCATCACTTGGCTCCTGCTAAGCGTTGCCTGCAACCCCCTGCCCCGCGCGCCTCGCTACCTTCAGATAGTGCTGCGCAACGCCGCTTCCCGCCTCATTGGCTGGTGCGTCATGGTGTGCGGTGCCTCTGCCAAAGTGCCGGCACCTCAGACGCTTACTTTCCTTTCGCCGGCGCTTTTTTCGCAGCCGCCTTCCTCTTGCCCGCCGCTTTCTTCGCCGGCACCCCGGGCATCACCGCACCGGGCACCACGCCCAGAAAATCGCTCTTGCTCAGTTCCACGCCGTTGTGGCGCAGGATGTTAGTGCGAGGGTGCTGCGCGGGCGATGCAGCGCTGTTCAAGCTCTACAAGGAAGGCCGCATCAGCATCGACGAGGCTATCCGCAACGCCGACTCCCAGAACGATGTGCGCCTGCGCATCAAGCTTGACCAGGGCAACGGGAACCTGGCGCTCGAAGACGCGCCGGGCGAGGCCAAGGGCGTGTCGCGCACCTCGAGCGGCCTCACATTGAGCCTGGTTGAAGAAGAAAAAAACGAGGCCGACGATCCCTCGAAGCCGTTCAAGCCCTCCGGGGCGAGGTGAGGGCGTGCCAACTCAGGCTATCCGCGCCGCATCTCGTCCAGCGCGTCCAAGGGCACCGCGAGCGCTCGCGCGAGCGCCCGAAGCGTCTTCACAGCCCCTGTGCGTTTGCCGGTTTCGATCTGGCAGAGGTACGCCTTGCTGATTCCAGCCTGCCCGGCCAGCGTCTCCTGCGTGATGCCGCGATGCTCGCGCCACGCCTTCACCGGGTGCACGCCATCCCGGATCATGGCGTCCACCACTTCGCCAGGCACGCGGAAACCGTCGTCGGCCGCTTTCGCCGCCTCGTAGAGCGCCGCGTCTTCGAGGTCTTCCAGCGCGTCGGACAAACGCTCGAACAGGTCGATCGGGATGACGGCGAATACGCGTGTGCCGTCGCGCTCGATAAATTGCACTCGGCTCATTGGTAAGCTCCTCCTCGTGGTGCGACAGTGAGCACCAGAATCACCACCCTGTCGCGCTGAATT